>DATITJ010000175.1:0-2900 GCA_035467935.1 Ornithinibacter sp. | reverse complement strand
CGTGGGGCCGCGGTAGCCGACCTCCTCGTCGAGCTCGGGCAGGTCACCGGCGAACAGCACTCCCTGCGCGGGGACGGGGCTGACCCCGGACTTCCGCGCCTCTCCAGTGGAGACCACGCCTACCTCCTCGACTCGCCTGCTCGTCACGACTGTACGCCCGCACCAGACACCGGCGTCACTCGTTCGGTCACCTGTGTGACTGGTGCGACCGTAGGCGCGGCCGTGACGGGCGTCAACGACCGCAAAGCCCCCACGCTCACCGGCGTGTCGCGGCACCCGGGGCGGCGGGTCAGCTGTCGGTCCCGGTGTCGAAGTCGTCGGCCGAGACCTGGTCGAGGAACTCCTTGAACTTCTCGACCTCGTCGTCCTCGGTCTCGGTCATCTCGACGCCGGCCTCGGCGAGGAGGTCCTCGTCGGCGACGATCTCGGCGCCGGCCCGCAGGGCCAGGGCGATGGCGTCGGAGGAGCGGGACTCGATGTCGGTGCCTCCGGCGGCCGCTCCCCCGTCGAGGTCGAGCATCGCGTGGAAGACGCCGTCCTTCAGGGCGACGATGCGCACCCGGGTCAGCTCGTGCCCGAGCTCGTGGATGACGTTGCGCAGCAGGTCGTGCGTCAGCGGCCGCGGGGGCACGACGCCCTGCTGCGCGTAGGCGATCGCCGTGGCCTCGGCCGCACCGATCCAGATCGGCAGGTAGCGGTCGCCGTCCCGCTCGCGCAGGAGCACGATCGGCTGGTTGGTCGGCATCTCGACCCGCACCCCGAGCACGTCCAGGACCTTCATTCCCTCACCGTACCCCGCGCCCGCGCGAGGGCGTCAGGAACCCCGCGCCCGCGCGAGGGCGTCAGGACCCTCGTCCGGCGAGCCCGCCCCGCACGAGCGCCGCGTGCAGGGTGAGGCACAGGTGCGCCACCTCGGCGGCGTGCCGGTCGGCGTCGGTGCTGCGCCGCGCGCCCACGACCTGCTCGACGAGACCCACCTCGCGGTCGGCCGCCGTGCGGAACGACCGCAGGTGCCTGGCCTCGAGGCCGTAGGCCGCCAGGCCCGCCGCGGCCCGGGCGACGCGCAGGTCGGGCTCGCCGTGCAGGCCCGCCCCGTCGGGGCGCAGGAGCCCGTGGGCGGTGAGGTCCGCGACGACCGCGGCATCGAGGCCGGACGCCCGCGCGAGCTCCGCGGCGGTGACCCGCAGGTCGGGGCGCGGGAGGAGGTCACCGGCATCCGGCACCACGGGGTCGGGGGCCGGTTCCGGAGGGTGGGGACGACCGCCGTCGCCCGTGCCCGGGGTCAGGCCGCGGTCGATGGCCTCGAGGGTGTCCTTGATGACCTTGAGCGGCCAGAAGAGGTCGCGCTGCGCGCGCAGGACGTAGCGCAGCCGCTCGACGTCGTCGGGGGTGAACTGCCGGTATCCGGATGCCGTGCGCGTCGGCGTGACGAGCCCCTCGGCCTCGAGGAAGCGGACCTTGGAGATCGTGACGTCCGGGAACTCCTCGGTGAGGGCGCGCACGACGGCACCCACCGTGAGCGGGCGCTGGCTCGCCTCCGGGGACACGGGCCCCGCTCAGCCCTGGGCGGCGTAGAAGACCAGCCGGAACTTGCCGATCTGCACCTCGTCGCCGGTCGTCAGCGTGATCTCGTCGACGAGCTCGCGGTTGACGTAGGTGCCGTTGAGCGAGCCCACGTCACGGACGACGAAGCCGCCCGACGTGCGCCGGAACACCGCGTGCTTGCGCGACACGGTGACGTCGTCGAGGAAGATGTCGCTGTCCGGGTGCCGCCCGGACATGACCTCGTCGTCGTCCAGGAGGAAACGCGCCCCGGTGTTGGGGCCGCGCAGGACGACGAGGAGCGCCGTGCCGGGGCGCAGCGCCTCGACGGTCGCCAGGTCGGCCCTGGTGAGGACGTGGTCCCTCTCGCTCACCGGCTCCGGGCGCTCGGTGCCCTGGACCGCCTGCAGCCGCATCGTGGTGGGCTCGGGGCCGCGGGGGTCCTCGCGCTCGTCGCTCATGTCGAGATCAGCCTTCCGTCGTGGGGTCCCGCGAGTGACACACCCTAGATCACGGCACCGTGGTTGCCCACCCTTTCGGGTGAGGTGCTCTCAGGTTGTCAGGCGAGCTGCGAGGTGTAGCCCTCGACGTCGAGGAGCGACTCGGCCGCGTCGGCGTCGGCCGGGCGCAGCTCGTACATCCAGCCCTCGCCGTACGGGTCGGAGTTCACGAGCTCGGGGGTCGCGTCGAGGGCGCCGTTGACGGCCGTGATCTCGCCGGAGACGGGCGCGTAGAGGTCGCTCACCGACTTCGTCGACTCGACCTCGCCGCAGGTGTCCCCCGCGACGACCACCTCGCCGACCGCGGGCAGGCTGACGTAGACGACGTCGCCGAGGGCCTCCTGCGCGAAGGAGGTGATGCCGACCCGGAGCGTGTCGCCGTCGGCACGGACCCACTCGTGCTCGGCGGTGTAGCGCAGGCCGGCGGGGTACTCGAGGTCGCTCATGTCGCTCCTTGGTCGGGCCGTCGGGCGGCCTCGTCAGGGGGTGGTGGGGACGGGCCGAGCGTACTGAGGCGGGGCGAGGATCAGCAACGCGTCGATCTCCACCCGCTCCTCGATCTGCGTGTCGGTGCTGCCGCCGACTCTGCGCACCGTGGCCGACACGCCGCCCGGGATCTCGAGCGCCCCGGCCAGGGTGGCGCCGTCGCCGATGGCCTTGACGACGTAGGGCGGGCGCACCTCGATGCCCGAGACGCTGATGCCGTCGGCCGTCTGTGCGAACCACGTGTTGGCCACGACCCGCGCGTCGCCGATCTGGATCGCCTCGGCCCCGGCGTCGCGCAGCTCCTGGACGGTGTCGAGGATGACCGTGCCGCTGACCTTGTGCTCGGGGTCGCTGATCGTCAGCTCGATGCCC
>DATITJ010000174.1:0-3037 GCA_035467935.1 Ornithinibacter sp. | reverse complement strand
ATCACGGTCAAGGACTTCGTCAAGAGCGAGCAGTTCCCCCACGCGTCGTACGACGGCGACGGCAGGCTGCTGGTCGGTGCGGCCATCGGCTACTTCGGCGACGCCTGGGAGCGCGCGACCACGCTGGTCGAGGCCGGTGTCGACGTCCTCGTCGCCGACACCGCGCACGGCCACGTGCACCTGCTCCTCGACATGGTCCGCCGGCTCAAGTCCGACCCGGCGACCCGGCACGTCCAGGTCATCGGCGGCAACGTCGCCACTCGCGGAGGTGCCCAGGCGTTCGTCGACGCCGGCGCCGACGCGGTCAAGGTGGGCGTGGGTCCCGGCTCGATCTGCACCACCCGCGTCGTCACCGGCGTGGGCGTGCCCCAGGTGACCGCCGTCTACGAGGCGTCGCTGGCGACCAGGCCCGCCGGCGTCCCCCTCATCGCCGACGGCGGGATGAAGCACTCCGGCGAGATCGCCAAGGCGCTCGTCGCGGGTGCGGACGCGGTCATGGTCGGCTCGATGCTCGCCGGCTGCGAGGAGTCTCCGGGGGAGGTCGTCTTCGTCAACGGCAAGCAGTTCAAGTCCTACCGCGGCATGGGCTCGCTCGGCGCGATGAGCAGCCGCGGCAAGAAGTCCTACTCCAAGGACCGCTACTTCCAGGCCGAGGTCGCCAGCGACGACAAGATCGTTCCCGAGGGCATCGAAGGCCAGGTGGCCTACCGCGGTCCCCTGTCGGCGGTCGCGCACCAGCTCGTCGGCGGGCTCAACCAGTCGATGTTCTACGTCGGCGCGCGCACCATCCCCGAGCTGCAGGACAGGGGCCGCTTCGTCCGGATCACGTCGGCCTCGCTCAAGGAGAGCCACCCGCACGGCGTGCAGATGACCGTCGAGGCGCCCAACTACTCAGGCTCCTGCCTCAGGCGGTGAAGCCCGCCCGCGTGGGCGAGCTGTCCCCGATCACCGCTGACTCGGGCCGGGTGAGCAGGCGCGAGCGACCGGCCACGACGAAGACGCCCGCGTTGCTGCGGGTCACCAGTCCGGGGGAGCGGGTCGGGTCGCCGGCGGAGGGGACGTGCGCGGGGAGCTGTGAGCGCTCGCCCGGCACGGCAGCCCGTACGACGACCGCGCCGCGCCGGTCGACGGCCGCGACGTGCAGGCCGCCGGCGAGCTCGCCGACCGCGGGGGAGGCGTAGGGCGACCAGTCGCCGTCGATGGACGTGGCGCGGCTCCAGCGTCGTCCGGTGAGGGTGCGCGCTCCCAGCCGGCCGGCAGCACTGATCTGGTGGAGGTAGGTGGTGCCGTCACCGGCGCGGGTCAGGGCGGGCGTGGATGTGGTCGCGGCCGGGTCGCCGGGCAGCCGCACGAGCCGTCCGCGCTCCAGGCTCTGGGCGAAGGTCGCGCCACCGGAGGTGACGGCCACCAGCCAGGTGCGCCCGCCCTCGTCGTTGCCCAGCACGGGCGCGGTGTGGGTGGCCCACGAGCGGGGCCTCCCCACCCGCTCGGGCCGGCTCCAGCGACCCGACTGCGTCAGACGTCGCGTGACGAGGGTGCCGGTGGGTGACGTGGTGGCCAGGACCGGACGGCGGGTGCGCGACTGGGCGAGGGCGGGGCTCGACGTGGTGGCCGCAGTGCCGACCTCGCGGAGCGTGAAGCCACGGCCCCGGGTCGTACCCGCGAGCACCCGCCCGTCGCGGGCGGTGGCCGCGACCCACGGGCGGTTGCGGTGGTCGAGGCTGAGCGCCGGTGCCACGACGGGGGAGAAGGTGCCGCGCGGCCCCACCACCCGGGCCGGTCGGCCGGGGTGTGCCACGCGCAGGGTGCCGGCGTCGTCGACGCGGGCGGTCCACGACTCACCCAGTCCGTCAGGCACCGAGACCACTGGGCGGTCCGAGCCGATGAGTGGCGAGGGCGCGACGTCGTCGAGGTGGAGGTAGCGGAAGTCGCCGACCGGGACGGTGCGGGTGCCGTAGCCGCCGGGCAGCGCATGGTTGTACTCCTCGATCGTCACGGTGCCCGCGCCGATGGCGCTCACCCAGGCGACGTGACCCACCCGGCCGGTGTCGGTCTGCGCCACTGCGCCGATGGCAGGGACGGAGTCCACGCGGTAGCCGAGCTCGCGGGCGGCGTCGTCCCAGTTCTCCGCGTCGCCGAAGTGCACGCCGCGCAGGTCGTTGGCGAAGTCCGCCATCCGGTTGCGCTCCTGGAGTCGCCACGCCACGAAGCTCGTGCAGTTGCGCAGGACGAAACCCCACGGGTCGCCGATGGAGCCGTTGATCGACCACACCCGCCGCGCGCAGGTCGGGCTCGGGCCGCGCGGGTCGTAGAGGTGGCCGGTCATCGGGTCGAGGACGGGCGGTGGCGGCGGTGGCGGGGGCGGCGGTGGCGGGGGCGGCGGTACGACCGGGGTGGACGCCTCGCCGGGCTTCGGGGGAGTGGGGGTGGGCGTCGGGGTGGGCGGCGGCGGTGTCGGCTCCACGATCGGCACCTGCGGCACGATCGGGCACTGGCCCTGCCAGGCCCACGGATAGTCGTCGGCAGCCTGGGCAGCGGGGACGGACAGGCCCAACAGTCCGCCTGCCACGCAGACGGACGCGAGTGCGCGCACGAAGACCCCCACGCGTCGACGGTAGGTGCGGGCCCGGGTGCGCGTACGGCGTTTGCCGAACCTGGTCGATAGGCTGCGCCGCATGACCGAGATCGAGATCGGCCGAGCCAAGCGCGGTCGCCGCGCCTACTCCTTCGACGACATCGCGATCGTGCCCTCCCGGCGCACGCGCGACCCGGAGGAGGTCAGCACGGCCTGGCAGATCGACGCCTACCGCTTCGAGATCCCGGTGCTGGCCGCACCCATGGACTCGGTGATGTCCCCGGCCACCGCCATCGCGCTGGGGAAGCTGGGCGGACTCGGGGTGCTCAACCTCGAGGGCCTCTGGACCCGGTACGACGACCCGACCGACCTGTTGGAGGAGGTGGCCGGGCTGGAGGGTGCCGACGCCACCCGCCGGATGCAGGAGATCTACGCCGAGCCGATCAAGCCCGAGCTCATCAC
>DATITJ010000173.1:0-4240 GCA_035467935.1 Ornithinibacter sp. | reverse complement strand
ACGTGCTGCCCAGCGTCAACCTGCGGATCCGGGACTCGGCCGTCTTCTGGACACCCTCGACCGACCCCCTTTCCCGGCTGACGACGGGGACGTTCCCCAGCGACCACCGGCTCGTGCACGTCGACATCGCGGTGCCGGGCGCGGGCGGGCGCTGACCCGCGGCATCCGCTCACCCACGACACGGGAGCGGCGCCGGCAACCCCTGAGTCGTCGGCGCCGCCGTTCGTGGGACGCGTCGGGCGCGGGTCGCGGGGGGCGTCCGCCCACCGGTCGCGTCGACGTCACGCCGGACGGATGCCGTCCCGGGCTTTCGCTGTGCACGAACCTGCAGGTCAACGGACCCTGTGGAAGGTTCGCCCGCGCCGGGTCCGGGCCGTGGGTGCCTGCCGTACCCACCGCGCCGCCGTGCCTAACGGTCCAGTCGGTGGACCCTCGACTCCCAGGGAGCGAGCTCGTCACCACGGCCGGCGCCGTGCGTCGTGAGCAGCTCGGTGGCGCGGTCGAAGCACGGGACCTCGCCCGCGGGCACCACGGCCGGGGCGGAGGAGCAGTTGGCCACCACGAGGAGCACGTCGCCGCCGAGCGTGCGGGTGAAGACCCAGAGCTGCTCGTGCTCGGGCAGCAGCAGCTCGAAGCGGCCCTCGACCACCACCGGGTTCTCGTGCCGCAGCGCGATGAGCCGACGGTAGTGGTGGAAGACCGAGTCGGGGTCGGCGACCGCGGCTTCGGCGTTGATCTCGGCCCGGTTCGGGTTGGCCGGCAGCCACGGCGTGCCGGTGGTGAAGCCGGCGTGCTCGGTGTCGTCCCACTGCATGGGGGTGCGGGCGTGGTCGCGCCCCTTCGCCGCGAGGGACGCCATCACGACCTCGGCCTGCAGGCCCAGGCTGAGCGCGTCCGCGTAGTGGTGGAGGGCCTCGATGTCACGGTAGTGCCCGATCCCGGTGAACGGGGAGTTGGTCATCCCCAGCTCCTCACCCTGGTAGACGTACGGCGTGCCCCGGTGCAGGTGCAGCACGGTCGCGAGCGTCTTGGCCGAGTGCACCCGGTGCTCGGGGCGGTCGTCGCCGAAGCGCGAGACCGCGCGCGGCTGGTCGTGGTTGTCGAGGTAGAGGGAGTTCCACCCGACGTCGGCCAGGCCGCGCTGCCAGGTGGCGAAGCTGCCCTTGAGCGCCGTCAGCGGCAGCTCGGCCAGCGCCCACTTGCCGCGACCCGGCTGCTCGTCGAGCCCGACGTGCTCGAAGGTGAACACCATGCTCAGCTCGTGGCGGGAGGGGTCGGTCGCGTCACGCGCCAGCTCGACGGTGCTGCCAGGCATCTCGCCGACCGTGAGCAGGTGCTGCTCCCCCAGCCCGACCTCGCGGTTCATCTCGGCGAGGAACTCGTGCAGGCGGGGACCGTTGGCGACCGCGTCGAACGCCGGGGCGTGGACGCGCCCCTCGGGCACCGTGCCGTCGGGCAGGGCGGGGTTCTTGGAGATCAGGTTGATGACGTCCATCCGGAAGCCGTCGACGCCGCGGTCGACCCACCACCGCATCATCGCGTGGACGGCCTGGCGGACCCGCGGGTTCTCCCAGTTCAGGTCCGGCTGCTTGGTGCTGAACAGGTGCAGGTAGTACTCGCCGCTGCGCTCGTCGTACTGCCACGCGGGCCCGGAGAACACCGACTCCCAGTTGGTCGGCTCCGCACCGGGGGTGCCGGGCTCGTGGCCGGCCCGCGCCGGCCGCCACCAGTACCAGTCCCGCTTCGGGGATGCCGGGTCGCGCGACTCCGCGAACCACGCGTGCTCGTCGGAGGTGTGGTTGACGACGAGGTCCATGACGACCTTGATGCCGCGCTCATGGCAGGCCGCGAACAGCGCGTCGAGGTCGTCGAGGGTGCCGAAGGTCGGGTCGACCTCCTGGTAGTCGCTGATGTCGTAGCCGTTGTCGTCCATCGGCGAGGCGTAGACCGGCGAGAGCCAGAGCACGTCGATGCCCAGCTGCTGGAGGTGGTCGAGCCGGCTGGTGATTCCGGGGATGTCTCCGACACCGTCTCCGTCGCTGTCCATGAAGGACCGTGGGTAGACCTGGTAGACGACGGCCGACTTCCACCAGTCGGGCGGGCGGTGCGCGCGGGTGGCCATGCCCCCAGCCTTCCACTCCCCCACGCGGGGCAGGTGCCGTGGGACCGGCCCCGCGTGGCAACGGGGAGCGGGCCCGGCTGCCGTCGGAGCCGGGCTCAGAGCCGCTCGATGACCGCCAGCCCTCGGCGGGTCAGCGCCTCCCGGCGACCGGCATCCATCCCGTCCCACGAGCGCGTCACCATGCGCGATCGCGGGTTGCCCTCGAACACCTCGCGGTGGTCCTGCACGAAGGTCCAGTAGAGGGCGTCCCAGTCCTCGCGCCACTCCCCCGGGCCGTGGTCGGACATGCGGCGCAGGTAGGCACTGCCCGAGACGTAGGGCTTGGTCGTGACCGCCGCCCCGGCGGCGAACTGGGACATCGCGTGGACGTTCGGCACCATGACCCAGTCGTAGGCGTCGACGAACATCGCCATGAACCACCCGTGGACCGCGACGGGGTCGGTGCGCAGCAGGCACATCGCGTTTCCCAGCACCATGAGCCGCTCGATGTGGTGCGCCCAGCCCCGCTCGAGAACCCCCTCGACCGCGTGGTCGACGGGGTCGAGGCCGGTCGTGCCGTCCCACCACCCCGGGGCGAGCGGGCGGACGTGGCCGAGGTGGTTCGCGCTGCGCATCCGCCGCCCGAACAGGTGGTAGGTCGCCCGCATGTACTCCCGCCACCCGGCGAGCTGGCGCACGAACCCCTCGAGCGAGGCGAGCTCGACGTGCTGCTCCTCCGCGCCGGTCAGCACGGCGTCGAGGACCTCGCGCGGGTCGAGCAGCCCGCAGTTGAGAGCCGGGGTGATGGCGGCGTGGAAGAGCACCGGGTGCTGCGTGGAGATGGCGTCCTCGTAGGGGCCGAACTCGGCAAGGCGCTGGTCGACGAACTCGGCCAGGGCGGTGCGGGCCTGCTCGTGGGTGACCGGCCAGGCGTATGCCGTGGCGCGGCCGGGTGCGTCGGGGAACTCCTCCCGCACCCAGTCCACGGCCTCGGCGACGTGCGACGTCGGCTCGGTCGGGGTCCACGCCGGCACCGGGTGCCCTCGGGGCAGCTTCTTGCGGTTGTCCGTGTCGAACGACCACCGCCCGCCGACCGGCCGGTCGCCGTCGAGGAGCAGGTCGAGGCGGCGGCGCTGCCACGGGTAGAAGGTCTGCATCCGCGCCCGGTGTCCGTCGAACCAGTCGACGAGCTCGGGCCGGGTCGTGAGGAAGTTGGGCGACTCCTCGACGTCGTGCGGGCCGAACGGCGCCCCGGCGTCCGCCGCCGAACGGCGCAGGTCGCGCAGCATCCAGTCGTCCACCGGGTCCGCGACCGTCAGCACGTCCGGGCGCAGCCCCGCGAGGTGCTCGGCGAGGCGCGCACCCGACGGGCGCACGGCATCCGTCTCGAGGACGTCGACGTCGAACCCCGCCTCGCGCAGACGCTCCACGAAGTGCCGCCCGGCCGCCCGGTGCAGCACGAGCTTCTGCGCGTGGAACGGCTGGTGCCGGAAGAGCAGGTCGTCCTCGACGAGCACGAACCGCGTGCCGGGCGCCGCCTCGAGGTGGGCCTCGAACAGCTGGTGGGGGTAGAGCAGGCGGACCCGACGACGAGAGGTCATGATCGGGCGAGGTCGTCGAGCACCACGCCCGCCACGCGGTGGCCGGAGACGAGCGCCCCCTGGATGGAGGCGGTGTCACGGTGGTCGCCGCAGACGTAGACGCCGTCGGCGACCCGGGCGTCGGACATCGTGCGCAGCGGCGGCAGCTGGGCGGGCAGGGCGTGCGGAACGTCGTCGCGGCGCACGAGGGTCCACGCGCCGGCGTCCACGCCGTAGATCTCGCCGGCCTGGCGGCGCACGTCGGCCTCGGCGGCCGCCGCGCCGGCGCCGGCGACCGGCAGCAGGCAGGTGACCTGCACGAGGTGCCGTCCGCGCGAGGCGTAGGACGGCGCCGCGTTGCTCATGACCGCGGCGTTGACGACCGGGCCGCGCCGCCGCCCGTCGACCGCGAGCATCGTCGACGCGGTCGGCGCCTCGGGTGCGGTGAACCACCACGTCTGCAGGCCCCTGGTCTCGGGCGCTGGCAGGTCGAGGAGCCCCGGCACGGCCTCCGGCCCGACGGCGACGACCACCTTGCGACCGGTCACGCGGCCACCAC
>DATITJ010000172.1:0-1621 GCA_035467935.1 Ornithinibacter sp. | reverse complement strand
CCGTGTCGACGTCCGGCGCCTCCCCGACGAAGTCACAGGCGGGCACGCCGCCGGCCGTCATCGCGTCGGTGAGCTCGGCGCGCACCCCGGTGCGGAACATCCGGTGGTCGTCGACGAGGACCACCCGCACGGGGGTGGGCGGGGCGCCGCCGGCCTTCCCGGCCCTCACGGCCTTCCCGGCACTGCCCGCCGGTCCGGCCCTCCCGGCACTGCCAGCACTGCCGGCACTGCCGGCACTGCCGGCCGGTCCGAGGGGTCCTGCGGGCGGGTGGGTGCTCATGGCTGATCTCCTTCGATCGGTGGCAGCCGCAGCTCCACCTCGGTGCCGTCGTCGCGGCGGCGCAGGCGCGCCGTACCGCCATGTCGTTCCATCCGGCCCAGGATCGACTGCCGCACCCCGAGCCGGTCGGCCGGCACGGCGTCGACGTCGAAGCCGTCGCCCCGGTCGCGAACGAAGGCCTCGACCCCCGTCGGGCCGATCTCGACGTATGCCGTGACGGGCGTGCCGCCGTGCCGCACCGCGTTGAGCAGCGCCTCCCGCATCGCCTGGGCGAGGGCTGCCCCGTGCGGCTCGTAGGGCCGGTCGCCGGTGACGACCAGGTCGATCGCCACGCCGTGGAGGTCCTCGACGTCGTGCGCGACCTCGGTGACCGCGGCGGCGAGCGTCGACTGCGAACCGGTGGGGCCGGCATACAGCCAGGAGCGCAGCTCGCGCTCCTGGGCACGGGCGAGTCGGGTGACCGCGGCGGCGTCGCCGGACTGTCGCTGGATCAGGGCGAGGGTCTGCAGGACCGAGTCGTGCAGGTGCGCCGCGATGTCGGCCCGCTCGGTGGCCCGGGCCGCGGCCACCTGCTCGCGGCGCAGGTCGCCCCAGAGCCGCAGGGCCCACGGCGCGGCGATGATCAGTGCCCCGACGAGCACCGCGATCGCGGCGAGCAGGGCGTCCCACACCGCGGTGATCGACTGCCCGCGGGTGACGATGACGAGGATGCCGGCCACCGCCAGGCCCGAGCCGAGCGCGACCCGGAGCCAGCCGTAGTGCCCCGGGCCGGAGGCGGACCCGGCCCCGAGCCAGCGGGTGCGCTGCGCGTCGTCGAGGTTGGACCAGGCGACGATCGCGCCGACCGCGATGGCCAGGAGCGGGAAGAGCACCGAGCCGCGCACCGAGCCGCCGAGGACCGGGGTGAGCAGCACCGTCCCGATGACGACGAGCACCGCACCGGCCGCGACGACGGCGCCCCACTGGCGTCGCTCGACCGGCACCCCGTCGGCGGCCGGGGCCGCACCGGGCACGGCGTCGACGTCGGCCTCGGGGGTGAGCACCCACAGGAACACGTAGGCCGCGATGCCGGCGCCCCCGGCCAGGGTCAACAGCACGAACGCCCAGCGCACCCCGGACACCGGGACGCCGAGGTGGCGGGCGACCGCGGCGCTGACCCCGGGCGTCCACCCACGACCTCGCGCCCGCACCAGCCGAGGGTGTGCGGGGCGGTGGGGGTACGGCATCCCCGATCCGGGCCCACCGGTCGCACTGGCGACGCCGGGGTGTCCGGTCGTCGCAGCGGGTTCGTAGGGCGTGGGCACACCCCCATCCTGCCGCACGTCGGGGTGCTCGGGGGTC
>DATITJ010000171.1:0-2412 GCA_035467935.1 Ornithinibacter sp. | reverse complement strand
GCGAGATCGTCGCGGCCCTCGGCCGGGCCCTGCACCGCCCGGCGGTGCTGTGGGCGCCCTCCCCCGCCCTCCACGTCGTGCTCGGCGAGTTCGCCGGCGAGATCCTGGGCAGCCAGCGCATCGTCGGCGACGTCCTGGCCGGCAGTGGCTACACGTGCACCCACGCCGACCTCGACTCCGCGGTCCGCTGGCTGGTGGCCTGAGCCGGCCGTCGACGGCGACGACGGCGTGGTCTTCTCCGAGCTGTTCGACGCGGTGGGCCGGGGCTGCGGGAGCAGCTGGAGGGGCGCACCGTGGGGCTGCGCCACTGCCGCGAGGTGTTCCCCCACGTCGTCGTCGAGCTCGACCCCACCACCCCTCAGGGCGCCGGGCGGAGGGCGGACACCCGCCACCCGACGTCGGTACGCACGAGGTCCACGAGCACCGGCGACCCGGTCCTCGCCGGTCTCGGGGTGGAGCCCGACGCGCCCGCCACGGCATACGCCCCCGTGTCGATCCGCGCCCGGAGCACCGCGGTGTCCGTCGTGGCCGACACCGTCTCGACCTCGGCCACGGTGTAGCGCAGACCGGTGAACCTCAGGCCGGCCCGAGCGAGGTCGGTGACCGCCGCGGCGTCGCGGGCCGCGGCGGCCGACCCGGGCGCGTCCGCCGCGTGGAGCAGGGCGGCGGTGGCCTCGCGCCAGGCCCGGGCCCGCGCGTCGGCGAGGGAGGCGAGCAGCTCGGTGGGCCGCTCCCGCGGCGCGAGCGGGTCGGAGCGGGGGTCCGACGCGGCTGCCGCGGCGGACGTGGGCACCTCGAGCCCGGCGTCACCCGCCGGGCGGGCCCGGGCGGGCCCGTCACCGCGCCCGGTGGCGGCCACCGCGAGCACGAGGACACCCAGCATCGCCAGCGCGACCACGGCCGAGCCGAGCACGACGACGCCGACCGGTCGACCGCGACGCCTCGCGGATCGACCGGATGACCCCGCGGCCGCGTCGGCGCGGGCGTGCCGCCCCTTCCCGCGCACCACCTGCCGCGCCCTGCCCCGCCACGCCCGGAGCCGACGTGGACGTGGCTCGTCCGCCGTGAGCTCTCGACCGGCCGCCTCGCGCAGGCGGTAGGTCACGGCGCTGAGCTCGTCGCCCTCGCGAACGAGGTCGAGAGGCTGCGCCGGCGCGGCCCGGAACAGGTGCCACGCCAGCTCGTGGGCACCGGGCCGCCGGGTGGCCTCGGGGTCGAGTGCCGTGTCGAGGACGCGCACGAGGGCCTCGGCCCCGGTGCCGGCCAGCGAGACGTCGGCCAGCTCGGGCCGCAGCCCCGGGGCCCCGGGCACCGTGCCGCTGAGGCAGAGCCAGCCCAGGGCGCCGAGGGCGTAGACGTCGGATGCCGGGCTCGGGTCCGCACCGAGCAGCACCTCGGGTGCGACGTACCCCTCGGTCCCCCACACGCCCGGCGAGACCTCGCCGAGCACGTGGCCGAGCCCGAGGTCCCCGAGCACCGGCCTGCCGTCGAGGTCGAGCAGGACGTTGCCCGGAGACACGTCACCGTGCACGACGCCCAGCCCGTGCAGGCGGCCGAGCGCCGAGGCCACCGGCGCGAGCACCGTGACGACCTCACCGGGAGCGAGGTGGCCCCGGGCGCGCACGAGCCGGTCGAGCGAGCCACCGCGCAGGTGCGGCATGACCACCGCGAGCCGACCGTCGGCGAGCTCGACGCAGGCCTCGACCGACACGACGTGGGCGCTGGCGGCGCGGGCCGACACCGACGCCTCGCGCGCCGCAGCCTCGATTGAAGCGAGCGCGGCGTGCGCCACCTTGACCGCGACCCGCCGACCGTCCGACCGGCCGACCCCGGCCCACACCTCGCTCGTCCCGCCGCGGGCCAGCAGCTCCCCCAGCTCGAACCCCGGCACCTCCGGCGGCTCCCCCGTGTCGTCCATGCCGACAGCCTGCCGCCGACCGGCATCCGCGCCGCGAGGTTGTCCACAGGCCCCTCGGGTGGGCGCCATGCCCGCCGACGCCCCGACGATCCTCGCCACCTCGGGTGGCTACCGATACGGCCACCGGACCCAGCTCGAGTTCGACGCCTTGGTGCACCACGCCGTCGAGCTGTCGGGCGTGCACGGCCGGCGCCCACGCGTGACGTTCGTCGGAACGGCATCCGGCGACCCGCGGCACATGAACTACTGGGCGCTCGAGGCGGGGCGCGTCGCGGGCTTCGACGTCACGTGCCTCGACCTGTTCCCCATGCCGAACCTCGACGACGTGCCGGGCCACCTCCTCGAGGCCGACGTCGTCTGGGTCAACGGTGGGTCGGTGGCCAACCTCCTCGCGGTGTGGGACGTGCACGACCTGCGTCCCGCGATGCGGGCGGCGTGGGATGCCGGTGTCGTGCTCGGCGGCGTGTCCGCCGGGTCGATCTGCTGGTACCTCG
>DATITJ010000170.1:0-2852 GCA_035467935.1 Ornithinibacter sp. | reverse complement strand
GATGTCGACGCCAGCGATACGTGCCATGTGTCTTCAGTCGTCCTGTCTTTGCTCGGTTGCCTGATCAGCCCTGGCGCTGCTTGTGGCGCGGGTTCTCGCAGATGACCATGACCCGACCGTTGCGACGGATCACCTTGCACTTGTCACAGATCTTCTTGACGCTCGGCTGAACCTTCATTGCCTCTGCTGTCTTGTCGATCCTCCCGACACGGCGGTGGCCGCGACGGGTTCTTGCTGGGGCGTGCTGCTGCTGCGCCGGCGAACCGGTCAGCGGTAGCGGAAGACGATGCGGCCTCGGGTCAGGTCGTAGGGGCTGAGCTCCACCACCACGCGGTCCTCGGGGAGGATCCGGATGTAGTGCTGGCGCATCTTCCCCGAGATGTGGGCGAGCACCTTGTGCCCGTTGCTGAGCTCCACGCGAAACATCGCGTTGGGGAGCGCCTCAACGATGGTGCCCTCGATCTCGATGACGCCGTCCTTCTTGGCCATACCCTCTCAATCCGCCGTTGGGCGACTCTTCGTGTGTCGATCCGCCCATGGAAATCGGCCCCGTGCTGCTGACGCAGGGACACACCCATGCGAGGACGCACACGTGACCGACGTTCAATACTACTGACCGGGCGCCCCAGCACGAAATCCGCCGGATGCCGGCCGCCCACCTCCCCGCCGCATGCCGCCGGGTCGCCGCTCGTCATCGTGGGCGCACCGCGCACAATGGCCGCATGACCGTGCGCATCGCCGTCGTGGGCGACCGGGGCGACCACCCGGGCCACCGTGAGCTGGAGGCCACCCGCACCCTGCTCGGGCCCGATGTCGAGTCGTGGTGGGTCGCGACCGACTCGTCCACGATGCGCGACCTCTCCGGGTTCGATGCCCTCTGGCTCGCCCCGGGGGCCCCGTACGCCGACGGCGAGGCCGTGCTGGGCGCCGTCCGGTGGGCCCGGGAGCAGGGCGTGCCCCTGCTCGGCACGTGCGGGGGGCTGCAGTACGCCGTCGTGGAGTTCTGCCGCTCGGTGCTCGGGATGCCGGCCACCCACGAGGAGGTCGACGGTCCGGGCGCCGGGGCGGTGATCACCGCGCTGGCGGGCAGCCTGCAGGGCGAGCAGCGGACGGTGACCCCGGTGCCCGGCAGCCGGTTCGCGACGCTGACGGCGGGGATGCCGTTCACGGGCACCCACTTCTGCTCCTACGCGCCGGCCCCCCAGACGGTCCGCACCCTCCAACAGCACGGCTGGGTCGTCGAGGCCACCGCGCCGGACGCCGGGGTCGAGGTGCTGACCCTCCCGACCCACCCGTTCCTCGTGCTCACCCTCTTCCAGCCGCAGGTCGGCGTGCTCGCCGGCGGGAGGCCGCACCCGGTCGTCGACGCCTTCGTCTCCGCGGCCCGGTCCAGGTCCCGAGGCCGCGAGTCCTGGGAGGCGGCTCGGGCGCGCTCGGCGGCGCTCGCGGCCGCCGAGGCCGAGCCGCGTCCCTACGTGCACCAGATGCGCGGCCCCCGGCACCGCTGGTGGCGGCCGCTCCTCGCCGGGCTGGTGGCGGTCCCGACGTGGCTCCTCCTCGTCGGCGCCCTCACGGGGGCGTTCACCCTGATGGGACGCCTGCCCGGGTCCCTCGACGAGCTGGGCACCGACCCGTGGGGCACCCTCTACGGCAACCTCGTGATCGTCGCGCTCGTCCCGGCGACGATGTTCGGCCTGTGGGCGGGCCACCGCCGCAGCCCGTGGCGGGTGCTGTCGGTGGCCGGACGCCTCCGGTGGGGGTGGCTGCTGTGGTGCGCCGCACTCGTCACGCCCCTGTGGGGCGCCTACCTCGCCGTGAGCTGGGTGGTCTTCGACCAGGAGGTGCTCCCCCGGGCCGAGCAGTGGATCGGGCTCGTCGCCGTCACCCTGCTCACCACGCCGCTGCAGGCGGCGGCCGAGGAGATCGCGTTCCGGGGCGGGCTCGTGCAGAGCGTGGGCTCGTGGTTCCGGTCGCCCGTCGCCGCGCTCGTCGTCACGACGACCCTGTCGACCATGACGTTCGCGGCCGCCCATGGCTCGTCCGACCCGTGGATCGTCCTCGAGATCGGCTCCCTCGCGGTCGCCGGGTGCTACCTCGCGTGGCGCACCGGCGGTCTCGAGGCCGTCATCGTCGTGCACGTCGTCAACAACGTGCTCATCATGCTCACCGGGGCGATGTTCGGGGGCCTCGAGGAGTCCTACGTCGACGGCACGTCCACGGGATCACCGGTGTCCGCCGCCATGAACGTCGTCGCCACCACCATCGTGACCGTGTTGCTGGTCCGACTGGCGCAGCGGCGGGGCGTCGCCCCGAGCGGCTGGCTCACTCCCGCGCGCGGGTGAGGTCCGCGGCATACAGCCGCAGGATCCGGGCGGTGCCGTCGACGGCGCTCAGCTCGCCGGCCCGCACCGCGCGCTCGATCTCGGGTCGCTCGGCGTGCACCGAGGGCGTGGTGCGCACCTCGTCCTCGAGGTGCGCGTCGACCATCGCCCACATCCAGTCCTGCTGCTGACGGGCGCGCCGGGCCGCGAGTGAGCCCCCCGACTCCAGGTGCTCGCGGTGCTCGAGCACGGCCGACCAGACCTCGTCGAGCCCCGCCCCGGTGAGGGCGGAGCACGTGAGGACGGGCGGCCGGCGCACCGCCGGTCCCGGCATCATCAGGCGCATGGCGCCGGCGAGCTCGCGAGCCGCCACGCGCGCCGCATTCTCACCGTCGCCGTCGGCCTTGTTGACCGCGATGACGTCGGCGAGCTCGAGGATGCCGCGCTTGATGCCCTGGAGCTGGTCCCCGGCCCGGGCGAGGGTGAGGAGCAGGAAGGTGTCGACCATCTCGGACACCGCGATCTCGTTCT
>DATITJ010000169.1:0-2629 GCA_035467935.1 Ornithinibacter sp. | reverse complement strand
ACATTATCCGATGCGCGCGACGAACTCCAAACCGGCCGACGGACGCACCCCGCCGGGCGTCCCGGCCGGCGCTCAGCGCTCGGCGTCGACCCGCGCGTCGCCCCGGTCACCGGCCCGCGCGGCGGACGGGGCGCCTGCCGTGGGCGCCTGAGCGGCACGGGGGCGACCGCCCCCGGCGATCGGAGTCAGCGGTGCACGGGCCGCGTCGCGCAGGCCCGCGAGCCCGAGGTCGTCGGTGTCCCCGCCGGATCCGTAGCCGTCGAAGGGGTCGTCCCAGCCGGCCGGGCGGGCGCGGCCCCGGTGGCGGTCGCGCACCCACGCCCCGAGGCGCTCGTGGAGGCTGCGGTCCTCCTCGTGGGGGTACAGCTCGCGGACCGACGCGTTCGCCGCGGCGCCGATGAGCACCGAGATGGCCAGGGTGTACAGCCAGATGAGGAGGACGATCGGCGCCGACAGCGGCCCGTAGATCGACGTGCCGCCGAGCGACGCGGCGATGGTGCCGCGCACGAGGTAGGACGCGAGCAGCCACAGCAGCAGGGTGACCAGGGCACCGGGTACGTCGCGCAGCCATGGTGAGCGTCGGGGGGTCGACACGTGGTAGAGGCTGGTGAGTCCTCCCACCGTCAGCAGCGTGACCAACGGCCAGTAGAGCAGCATCAGCGCGTCCCACGGGTCGGGGAGGATCTCGCGCAGCAGCGTGGGGCCCAGCAGGACGAGGGGGATGGTGACGATGCCGAGGGCGAGGGCGAGGAGGTACAGCGAGAAGGACAGCGCCCGGGTCCGGACGATCCCCCGCACGCCGGACTGGCCGTACATGATCGAGATGGTGTCGACGAAGACGTTGAGGGCACGTGAGCCCGACCACAGCGAGAGCAGGAAGCCCAGTGAGAGCAGGTCGAAGCGCGGGCCGCTCGCCACGTCCTGGATGGTGGGGAGCAGTGTGTCCTTGATGACGTCCTCGGTGAGGAACCGCGCGGCGTAGTCGTTGATCGAGTTGACCACGGAGTCGACCCGCACCGGGCCG
This sequence comes from Ornithinibacter sp., assembly GCA_035467935.1. Classification (GTDB taxonomy): domain Bacteria; phylum Actinomycetota; class Actinomycetes; order Actinomycetales; family Dermatophilaceae; genus Fodinibacter. The sequence continues at coordinate 1,605 of DATITJ010000169.1, read as the reverse complement.
AGCGCGTTGCCGACGAAGCCCAGACCGCCGACCAGCCCCAGGATGAGCGGCGGGAGCGAGAGCAGGGCGAAGAAGCCCGCCTCCGAGGCCAGCCCGGTGACGCGGTAGCGCATGCCGATGCGGACGGTCGAGACGACGAGCCGGGCCAGCGCGAGCAGGCCGGGAACGCGTCCGAGCGCCCGGCGCAGGCGCCGTCTGGCGTCGGTCATGGGGCCAACCGTAACCGCCGTACGCTGCGGTGGTGCGGACCCACGTCGTCACCAACGTCGTCCCGGCCCCCAGCGGGCTCCACGTGCTGCGCTCCGACCCGGCCCTCGCCGAGGCCGTCGAGCGGTGGGTGACCCCCCACGACCCACCCGGCGCGGCGGCGCTGGACGACCTCGGTGCGCGCGCCGGCACCGACGAGGTGCGCACCTGGGCCGACCAGGCCGACCGCGTGACCCCCGTGCTGCGCACGCACGCCCCCACGGGCGAGCGGGCCGACGTCGTCGAGTTCCACCCGGCCTACCACCGCCTCATGGAGGTCGCGGTCGGGGCGGGCCTGACCGCCGAGCCGTGGACCCGGCCGGAGGGCAGCGGCGCCCACGCGCGCCGGGCCGCCGGTTTCGTCGTGTGGTCGCAGGTCGAGGCCGGCCACCTGTGCCCCGTCTCCATGACGTATGCCGCGGTCCCGGCGCTCGCGACCGAGCCCACCGTCGCGGCGGGCTGGGTCCCGGGCCTCGCCGCGCGCGACTACGACCCCGTGCTGCGGCCGCACGGCGACAAGCCCGGCCTGACCCTCGGCATGGGGATGACCGAGAAGCAGGGCGGCTCCGACGTGCGGGCCACGGCCACGCGGGCGGTGGCGAGCCCCGGTGGCCCGCTCGAGGGCGACACCTACCGCCTCACCGGGCACAAGTGGTTCTGCTCGGCGCCGATGAGCGACGGCTTCCTCGTGCTCGCGCAGACGGATGCCGGGGTCGGCTGCTTCCTCCTCCCCCGCGTCCTCGACGACGGCACCCGCAACGAGATCCGGGTGCAGCGCCTCAAGGACAAGCTGGGCAACCGCTCGAACGCCTCCTCCGAGGTCGAGCTCGAGGACGCCTGGGCGGTGCGCGTCGGCGGCGAGGGGCGCGGCATCCGCACCATCATCGACATGGTCGCGTCGACCCGCCTCGACTGCGTCCTCGGCTCCACGGCGACGATGCGCGCGGCCCTCGTGCGGGCCGTGCACCACGCGAGGCACCGGCGGGCGTTCGGGGCGCTGCTCGTCGACCAGCCGTTGATGCGCAACGTCCTCGCCGACCTGGCGCTGGAGAGCGAGGCCGCCACCGTGCTCGCGATGCGGCTCGCCCACGCCGTCGACGCGGGCGAGCGCGACCTGTCGCGCCTGGGCGTGGCGCTCGGCAAGTTCTGGGTGTGCAAGCGCACCGCGCCGATGGTCGCCGAGGCCCTGGAGTGCCTCGGCGGCAACGGCTACGTCGAGGAGAACGGCCTGGCCCGGCTCTACCGCGAGGCGCCGCTCAACTCGGTGTGGGAGGGCTCGGGCAACGTCAACGCGCTCGACGTCGTCCGCGCGCTGACGCGCGAGCCGGCATCCCTCGCGGCGCTCGGCAAGGAGCTGGC
>DATITJ010000168.1:0-3447 GCA_035467935.1 Ornithinibacter sp. | reverse complement strand
CATCGACAGCGTCGCGTCGAGCGCCTCGGTCCGCGCGATGACCGCCTCCGTGGTCGCCACGTCACCGTCCATCTGGAGCAGCGTCGCGTGCGACCAGCCCACGATGACGGCATGTTGCGGGAGCCGGTGCCGGCGGGCGAGTGCCTCGGCGCGGGCGAGGTCGGCGCGGGCCTCGGCGAGCCGGCCGAGCTCGACCAGGTCCGACGCCCGTCCGGTGAGCCCGGTGGTGAGGGCCGAGGCGTCGCCCACCACGGCGGCGGTCTCCACGAGCTCGTCGTAGAGCGCGACCCGGTGGTGGAGCAGGTCCGGCCGGTGCAGGCCGTGCAGCGCGAGGCGGAACACCGCGAGGCGCTGCGACGCCGGGGCGCCGCACCGCCGCACCGTGGCCACCGCGGTGTCCGCCAGCGCGGTGGCCCGCCCGGCGGCGCCCGGCGCGTAGAGCAGCTCTGCGCCGATGGCGGCCTGGACCTGCGCCCGGGTGGCCTCGCTGTCGGCGGGGAGCAGGTCGAGCACCCGTTCCCACAGGGCGATCGCGTCGTCGTCGTACTCCGAGGTCTGCCGCCATCCCCAGACGCTCCCGACGGTGATCGAGAGCAGAGCGGCCGCGGCAGCCTCCACGTCACCACGAGCGAGCGCCGAGGTCGCCGCGTCGGACACGACCGGCCACGCCTGCAGCGGGTGGCCTAGCCGCACGAGGGCCGCCACCCGGCCGAGCAGCACCGACTCCCGCTCGACGGGCGTGACGGCCGGGTCGGACTCCTGCAGCGCCGCGGCCAGCCCCTGCAGGCGCAGCGCCTCGTCCCACGCCGACTGTCCGGCCGCGGCCTCGGCCGCGCGGCTCGCGAACAGCCACGCCGACCGGGACAGGGCGGGGCCGGCGAGCCGGTAGTGCTCGGCGAGCTCGGAGACGTGCGCACCGACCGTGCCCGCGTACCGGTCCTCCAGGGCGGTGGCCACCGCAGCGTGGGCCCGCGCCCGGGTGGGAGGGGGCACCATCGCGTACAGCGCGTCGCGCACGAGGGCGTGGGTGAACCGGTAGCGGCCGACGTCCGCGGCCTCGACGAGTCCGAGCACGAGGGCGGACTCCACCGCGGCGTCCACCGTCCCGGCGTCGGCACCGGACGCCCGCTCGACGACGAGGAGCTCGAACTCGCGGCCCGCGACCGCGGCCGTACGCAGCACGTGCGCCGACTCGGGTGGCAGCTCCGCGGTGCGGTGGCGCACCAGGTCGCGGACGTTGTCCGGCACGGTCCGCCACGCGGGGGCGTCGAGCGAGCCGAGGGCGCCGTGCCGCACGAGGAGCCGCACCAGCTCCCCGATGTACAGCGGGTTGCCCCCTGACCGGTCGGCGAGGGCGGCGGCGACCTCGGCGCCGACCTCCACGCCGGCCCTGCCGCCCACCCAGTCGGTGATCGCGTCGGCGTCGAGCCCGCCGAGCTCGACGCGCACCGGGTCGAGCCTGGCCAGGCCGGCCAGGGTGGAGACCATTGCAGGGCCGTGGTCGGCCTCCGACGAGCGCAACCCGGCGACGACGACGAGAGGCGCCGACCGCACCTGGGCGGCGACCCGCAGCAGCAGGCGCAGGCTGTCGGCATCCGCCCAGTGCACGTCGTCGAGGAGGAGGAGCGTCGGGGGCCCGCCGCGCAGGGCGGCGACGAGCGGGTCGGCCTGCCGGACGCTGGCCGAGGCGGCGTCGACGCGGTCCCCTGCCGGCGAGGCGAGGGCCCCGGCGTCGCCCAGGGCCTCGTCGACCGCCCGGGTCCAGCCCCACAGGGCCGGCACCGCCTCGGTCTCCCAGCTGCCCGCGCCGCACCGCATCCCCAGCCCGGCGCCCCGCCGAGCGAGGGCCCGCAGCAGGCTCGTCTTGCCGATGCCGGGCTCTCCGCTCACGAGCACCAGCCGACCCCGCCCGTCCGCCGCCTCGTCGAGCACAGCGGTGAGGTCGTCGAGGAGGCGGTCGCGGCCGACGAGCAGCTCGACGTCGGTCCCGGCCATCCCTTCGGCGGACGATGGCGCAGCCGCCGCCGCGGTCGCGGCCGTGTCCCGGGCCGGGGCCGGCGCGTCGAGCCCCGGGTCCTGGCGCAGCACGAGCTCCTCGACCCGGCGCAGCTCCGGCCCCGGGTCCACACCCAGCTCGTCGGCCAGGTGATCGCGCGCCCGCCGCAGCGCCGCGAGGGCGTCTCCCTGGCGCTGGGCGCCGTAGAGGGCACGCGCGAGCAGCGCCCAGAGCCGCTCCCGCAGGGGGTGCAGGGTCACGAGGTGCTCCAGCTCGGCCACCGCCTCGGGATGCCGGCCACCGCGGATCCGCAGGTCCCACAGGTCCTCCAGCGCGCCGGCCCGCAGCTCGTCGAGCCGCACGGCCTCGGCGGCGAGCGCGGACCCCGGGAGCCCGGCATACGCCGCGCCGTGCCAGAGGCCGAGCGCGTCGGCCAGCAGGCGCTCCGCGGCGGCGGGGTCGCGCTCGCCCCTCGCGTGCGCGAGCAGTGACGTGAAGTGGCGGGCGTCGACGGCATCCGCCGCGAGGGCGAGGGAGTATCCACCGGGGTGGGTACGGAGCACCCGCGCCGGGGCGCGGGGGTCGCGCGCGGGCTCGAGGACCCGGCGCAGGCGCGCGACGTAGGACTGGAGGGAGGCCTCGACGCGCTCCGGCGGCTGGTCACCCCAGATCTGGTCGATGAGGTGCTCGAGCGAGACCGGGCGTCCGTCAGCGACGACGAGGAGGGCGAGCAGCGCGCGGGGCTTGGGCCCGCCGAGCTCGAGCGCCACGCCGTCGACGAGCACCTCGAGGTCGCCGAGCACGCGCACCTGCATCGGCCGATGCTAGCGCCGGACGCCCCGCGCCGTGAGTGGGGAAACGGTCGCCGGGGCAGCCGTTTCCACACTCACGGCCGGGGTGGCGGTCAGGCCAGGACCTGCTCGGGCGACGTGGCCCGGGCCTCGCGTCGCTCGCCCGCAACGGCGTCGGCGTCGACTGCGGCGGTGCGGCGGGACCGGACCCCGGCCGCGCCGGTCCCGACCGCCCACACGGCGGTGAGGATGCCGGCCGCGGCGAACACCGGCGACAGCTCGACGTCCGGCAGCACGAGGCTGAGCGGCACCGACGTCGCCTGGGCCAGGCCGGCGACGACCCCGACCCCCGCGACGAGGCGGCGCCAGCCGCCGAGGGCGCGGCCGTACGAGCGCGCGAGCCCCGCGATCGCCAGTCCGGTGACCGGGTAGAGCACGACGCTCAGGCCGACGTGGGTGAACGCGACCGGTGCGGCGCCACCGTGGGCGAGGGCGTGGCTGTCGACGACCGCGGCGAGGTGGAAGGCGGCCTCGACGACGTAGACCGACACGACGATGGCGCCGACCGTGAGCGACCGCCGGGTCGACGAGGTCCAGGTGCCGCTCGCCCGTGCCGCCCAGAGGCCGAGGTCCAGCAGCACGGTGCTCAGGAGGACGAGC
>DATITJ010000167.1:0-5520 GCA_035467935.1 Ornithinibacter sp. | reverse complement strand
AGCCGATGCCGGGCGGTGGCGGGATACCGCACGTGCAGGGGCCGCCCGGGGAGCCGGGCCACGCCGAGGGCACCGGCCAGTACCTCTGACCTCACCGCTCCGGGCCCGGGGCGGCGTCAGTGCGTCGGCGGCGGGTCGACCGGCGTCGGGCGGACGGCGGAGAGGAGGCACAGGGCGCCCGCGACGAGCACCGGGAGCCCGACCGTCAGGATGCCGAGCAGGCCAGCGGCACCGAGCAGCAGCCCCGCGACGACAAGCGCGAGCCGGTGGCGCGGCAGCGACGTCACGGCGCCGTAGCCCGCCGCCACCGCTCCGACCACGAGCATCGCGACGTACCAGACCGCTGCGTCTCCCTCCTGCTCGTCGATGAGTGCGAGGTAGACGCCCAGCATGACCCAGGCCAGGACCGCGGCCGCCGCGGCCCGCAGGTCGACCCGACGTCGGTTCATGACTCCAGTGTGCGCCCGGACGTCGCCGGGCTGACCAGGAGCAGGCGCGTTGCCGCTTCGTACCGTCGCGCACCACCCTGCTGGGGCTCGTCAAGCACGCGACGTCGAGAGGGTCTGGTTCGACGAGGCGGCGCGGTCCTCCACTGCGGACGGGGGCGGGCGCCTGTCGCAGGCGGACGATCCCGTCACGAGCCGACGCCCCCGGCACGGTCGGTGCTCGACCAGCACCGGACCATGGCGCGCACCCCCAGGAAAACCAGGACCCACGTCCACGGCGCCCAGAGCACGCCGCCGATGCCGTCCCAGATGGTGTCGATCGGGCGGTCGTCCTGCTCCGCGCCGGCTCCGGCGACCGCCGAGTCGAGCGCGAGCAGCCCCAGCAGCAGCGCGGACACCCCGGCCGCCCAGGCCAGCCCGCGCGGGCCGCGGTGGGCGAGCACCGCGGCGACCGAGAGCGCGAGCACCACGGCGGCGGCGCCGTAACCGCCCGCGGAGACCGCGTAGTCCTCGGCGTCCGGGGTGTCCCCGAAGAACTGCAGCCAGAGCACCCCGTAGCCGACGACGACGCCGTTCAGGGCCGTGGCGACCACCGCACCGACCCAGGCCACCGGCACCCACCGCCGTCGACGACGAGCTCCGTCCGTGGGCGTCCCGGCCGTCGACCCTGCTGTCGTCATCGGGCCAGCATCACGACATCCGCGCGGGAGCGGATCCGCACGGCTACTCATCCCGGTGACCGCGGACCGCGCCCCTGCCGTGGGACGGGACCCCGGGCTCACAGTGCCGCAGCGGCAGCGCGGCCTGCCCTCCTCCCGGAGAAGAGGCAGCCCCCGACGAACGTGCCCTCGAGGGCGCGGTACCCGTGGACGCCACCGCCGCCGAAGCCGGCGACCTCGCCCGCGGCGTACAGCCCGGGCACGGGGTGACCGGACGGCCCGAGCACCCGCCCCGAGAGGTCGGTGTGCAGCCCGCCGAGCGTCTTGCGCGACAGCACCCGCAGCCGCACCGCGACGAGTGGCCCGTGCTTGGGGTCGAGGATGCGGTGCACCGGGAAGGCGCGCTTCGTCAGCCGGTCGCCTCGGTAGCGGCGGGCGACGCGGATCGCCGCCACCTGGGTGTCCTTGGTGTAGTCGTTGTCGACCTGCCGGTCGCGCTCGACGATCTGCCGCTCGATGTGCGCCGCGTCGAGTGGGGCGTCGGGGGTCAGCGCGTTCATCTTCGCGACGAGCTCGGCGATCGTCACCGCGGTGACCCAGTCCTCGCCGTGCTCGAGGAAGGCCCTGACCGACGGCGTGACCTTGGTGATCGGCCGCTTGAGCACGTCGCGGTAACGCCGCTCGGTGAGGTCGAGGTTCTGCTCCGACCCCGACAGGGCGAACTCCTTGCCGACGATCGACTGGTTGAGCACGAACCACGAGTGCTCGAAACCGGTGTGCCGCAGGTGGTCCAGCGTGCCGAGGGTGTCGAAGCCGGGAAGGAAGGGCGCCGGCAGACGGTTGCCCGCCCCGTCGAACCACATCGAGCTCGGCCCCGGGAGGATGCGGATCGCGTGGCCCGGCCAGACCGGGTCCCAGTTGCGCACGCCCTCGACGTAGTGCCACATCCGGTCGCGGTTGACGATGGCGCCGCCCGCCGCCTCGGTGATCGCCAGCATGCGCCCGTCGACGTGTGCCGGCACACCGGTCAGCAGGTCGGCCGGCGGCGTGCCGAGGCGCTCGGGCCAGTTCGCGCGCACGAGGGCGTGGTTCCCGCCGATGCCACCGGAGGTCACGATGACGGCCTGGGCGCCGTACTCGAAGTCGCCGGTGACCCGGCGGTTGCTCGCGACCCCGCGCGGTGACGCGTCGGGTGAGAGCACCGCCCCCCGCACGCCGCTGACGACCCCGCTGGCGCGCACGAGCTGGTCGACCCGGTGGCGCGGCTTGTAGAAGACGCGGCCCGCGGCGACGTGCTCGCGCACGCGCTGCTCGAAGGGGGCCACGAGACCGGTGCCGGTCCCCCAGGGGATGTGGAAGCGCGGAACCGAGTTGCCGTGCCCCCCACTGGTGCCGTCGCCGCGCTCGGCCCAGCCGACCACGGGGAAGAACGAGACGCCGCGCTCGCGCAGCCACGCCCGCTTCTCGCCGGCCGCCCACTCGACGTAGGCACGGCCCCACTGGCGGCCCCAGTGGTCGGGGCCTCGCGTGCCGTCGGGGTTGGTCAGACGGTCCCACCCGGCCGTGCCCTGCCAGTCCTGCCACGCGAGGTCGACGGAGTCGGAGATGCCCATCCGCCGCTGCTCGGGGCTGTCGACGAGGAACAGCCCGCCGAGGCTCCACCACGCCTGGCCGCCGAGGTTGGCCTCGCTCTCCTGGTCGAGCAACACCACCGAACCGCCCGCGTCGGCGAGCTCGCACGTGGCGACGAGACCGGCGAGGCCGGCACCCACGACGACGACGTCGGCATCCATGGATCGACCCTATGCCCCCGCGACCCGCACGCGGCCGCCCTCGACGGAGACCCTCAGGTGGGCGACGTCCGGCACGACGAGGTCGGCCACCGCCTCGAGCTCCCCCCGCGGCGTGGTGCCGAGCACGGCGACGAGGGCACGGCATCCGGCGGCGCGCCCGGCCCGCAGCCCGGCAGCCGAGTCCTCGACGACGAGGCACTGCGCCGGGTCGACGGCGAGCCGGCGGGCACCCTCGAGCCACGGGTCCGGCCACGGCTTGCCGCGCGAGACGTCGGATGCCGTCACGACGACCGGCGGGTGCGGCAGGCGGGTCGCGGCGAGGCGGGCCTCGGCGAGGTCGCGGGTGCCCGACGTGACGATCGCCGTGGGCACGCCGCCGGCGGCGAGTGCCCCGAGCAGGTCGGCCGCGCCGGGGAGCACGACGATGTCGTCGACGTCGGCGACCTCGATGGCCAGGATCCGGTGGAACGCCGCGTCCCGGTCCGCCTCGGGCAGCAGCTCGGCGATGACGCCGGTGGCGGGGATGCCGTGGAAGCCCAGGAGCCGCCCGGGGTCCACGCCGTACTCCCCGCACCACCGGATCCACGACCGCTCGACGGCGGCGATCGAGTCGATGAGGGTGCCGTCGAGGTCGAGCAGGACCCCGGCGAACGGCTCGTCGAAGGCCGCACCGGACGAGGCGGAGGGATGCGGCATGCCGGCCACCCTAGGACGCCGCCCTAGGGTGGATAGCATGCCCGAACCCACGACGCCGCTCCCGGCGCCGACCCCGGCACCGACATCCGCGTCGACCGGAGAGCCCACCGGCGTGCCGACCGGTCACCCCCGCACCGCCGTGCTCAGCGCGACCACCGCCGTCGTCGCACTGGTCGGCGGCTGGACCTGGGCGGCCGCGCTGCAGCCCGGCGGGTTCGACCAGGTCGAGGAGACGATCAGCGCGCTCGCCGCGTCGGCCACGCCGCACCGCTGGGTCATGAGCGTCGGCCTCGTCGTCACCGGCCTCGCACACCTCGTGACCGCGTGGGCGCTGGTGCCGGCCCGCCGCCCGGGTCGGGCGATCCTCGCGGCGGGTGGGGTGCTCACCCTCGCGGTGGCCGCGCTGCCGATGCCGTCGCGCACCGAGTCGTCGGCCGCGCACACCGTCGTCGCTGCCGCGTCCTTCGTCCTGCTCGGCCTCTGGCCCTGGTTCGCCGCGCGCCCCGACGGTCCCGCGGTGCTCACCCCGCGCGTCGCCCGCAGCGCGGCCGTCGTCATGACGCTCGCCGTCGCCTCGCTCGCGCTGGGACTCGGCGGCCCGGCATTCGGCCTCCACGAGCGCGTCGTCGCCCTGCTCACCGTCGGGTGGCCGCTCGTCACGGCGCTCGGCACGTGGTGGTGGGCGGGACACCGTGTCGGGTCGCGACGGGTGCGCCACGTGCTCGCCGTGGTCGGCCTGACCCTCGCCTGCGGCCTGGCCGGGGTCAGCGCCACCGCCGTCGCGCCGGTCACCGCCGACACGCGGCACTACCAGTCGAGCGTGTCCCTCGACCCCAACCCGGCGCGCACCGGCGAGCTCGTCGCGAGGACGGCGTTCGGCGACATCGAGGTGGGGTTCACGGGCCTCGCCCCCGGCATCCACACCGTGCCGCAGGTCAAGGCGAGCATCGCCGACGTGCTGTCCCGGCCCGGCGTCACGCTGTCGGCGCTGCGGCCGGGGCCCGAGGAGCTGAGCGCGGCGATCCGCGAGGCCGCCGTCGCGGTCGTCGGCCGCTTCACGGCCGGTGCGCTGCTCGTCGTGCTCGTCGTGCTCGGCGGGTATGCCGCGGTGCGCCGGCGGCGCCCGCCCGTCGCCCTCGTCGTGGCCGGCGCCGTCGGGTGGCTGGCGTCGACGGCCGCGGTGGGCGGGTCGCTGTGGGCGACCTACCAGCCCGAGCGGCAGCAGACGTTCACGACGACCGGGGTGCTCAACACCCTCCAGAAGAACCAGGGCATCCTCTCCGACGTCGAGACCCGGGCGACCCAGGTCGCGCCCTACCTGCGCAACCTCCTCGCCCTGTCCACCGCGCTCCAGCAGAAGTACGCCGTCGCGCCTCTCGAGGCCGACACCTCGCTGCGGGTGCTCGTCGTCAGCGACGTCCACGGCGGCAACCAGTACTCCCTGATGCGCACCGTCCTCGAGGAGGAGTCCATCGACGTCGTCGTCGACGCCGGTGACCTCGTCAACTTCGGCACCGTCGAGGAGGGCGAGGCCGCGGGCATCTTCTCGGGCATCGAGTCGCTCGGCGTGCCCTACCTGTTCGTCCGTGGCAACCACGACGCGACGAGCGCGGGCGACACGGCCGTGCTCGACCGGATGGCGACCGTGCCCAACGTCGTGCTGCTCGAGGACGGCGCCGGCGACTACACCGAGGTCACCGCGGGCGGCGTGCTGATCTCCGGCTTCAACGACCCGCGCTGGTTCGGCGACTCCGGCAAGGGGTCCCCGGCCAAGCAGGAGCCCGCTCGCGAGGCGTTCGTCAGGGCGTATGCCGGCCGACCTGCCGCCGACCTCGTCGTCGGCCACGAGCCGTGGGCGGTGCAGGGCCTCGCCGGCGGCGTCCTCGTCAACGGCCACATGCACTCGGTCGACCTCGAGGGCAACCG
>DATITJ010000166.1:0-3966 GCA_035467935.1 Ornithinibacter sp. | reverse complement strand
TGGTCTACCCGCAGGACCCCCGGGCCGACCTCGCGGTGCTGGCCGCGCCGTCGCGCGTCGTGCTCCGCGGCCGCGTCGTCGCCTGATCCCTTCGTCGGGGTCGGGTGCCGAGCCGGCTGCCCCGGCGACCACCTGAGCGCCCGACTCGCGGCGGGGATGCCGGTGGGTCAGGCGGGCTCGGCGGCGCCGGTGCGGCTGCCCTCGGCGCCCTCGGCGCACTGCTCGGCCGGTGCGCTCTCGAGGACCGCGAGCTCACGGTCGAGGGCCTGCTCGGCCCGGTGTGCCCGCACCGACCACGCGACGGCGGCGGCCCAGATCGCGCCGGTGAGGGCGTAAGCGGCGTAGCGGGTGGCGTCGGGCGCGTCGATCCAGTCGCTGCGCAGCAGGGTGCGGGTGTTGGTGAGGACGATGACGCCACCGACGGCGGAGCCGAGCACACGCGGCGGCACGCGGCGGACGAGCCAGGCCGCGATGGGGGCGGCGACGAGCCCACCGGCGAGGAGGGCGAGCACCCACATGACGTCCACGCCCTGCGCTCCGAGGGCGAGGAGGAAGCCCAGGCTCGCGGCGACCGAGACGAGGAACTCGCTCGTGTCGATCGACCCGATGACCTTGCGGGGCTCGAGTCGGCCGCTGGCGAGGATGGCCGGGGTGCCGACGGGTCCCCAGCCGCCACCACCGGTGGCGTCGACGAAGCCGGCGAAGAGGCCGAGCGGCGCGAGGAACCTGCTGCGCAGCGGGTGGCCGAGGCGGTCCTTGCGCAGCCCCTTGACCGTGAAGCGGACGAGGACGTAGACACCCAGGGCCAGGAGGATCAGCGACATGAGGGGCGACGCCACCGACGTGTCGAGGCTTGCGAGGAAGGTCGCGCCGGCGAACGCCCCGAGGGCGCCCGGGATGCCGATACGAACCACCACGCCCCAGTCGACGTTCCCGAACTTCCAGTGCGCCGCGCCCGAGGCGAGGGTCGTGCCGATCTCGGCCAGGTGCACCGTGGCGGACGCTGCGGCCGGGTTGGTGCCGATGGCGAGGAGCAGGGTCGTCGAGGTCACGCCGTAGGCCATGCCGAGCGAGCCGTCGACGAGCTGGGCACCGAAGCCCACGATGGCGAGGAGGATGAGTCTGCGCACGGTGCTTCTCCTTGGATCTATTCCGATCGGTGTAGTAGGAGTTTGGCGACTGGGCTGTCTGGCGTCAAGACCCGTCGGTGCCCGTCTCGGCGCCTTGGCGCGGCATGCGAGAAGATGGCGCTCGTGGACATCTCCGCGCGCACCGACTACGCCGTCCGGGCCATGCTCACGCTCGCCCAGGCCGAGCACGAGGGATCCGGGCCGGTGAGCGTCGAGTCGCTCGCCCGCACCCAGGACCTCCCCCGGAAGTTCCTCGAGGCGATCGCGGCCGACCTCCGCGTCGCCGGGCTGGTTCGCAGCACGAGGGGTGCCCATGGCGGCTATGCCCTGACCCGCCCCGCCGAGGAGATCGCCGTGGGTGACGTGTTCCGGGCTGTGGACGGCCCGCTCGCCGAGGTGCGGGGCCTGCGACCCCACGAGACGAGCTACGAAGGGGTTGCCGAACACCTGCCCGTCCTCTGGGTCGCGGTGCGGGCGAGTCTGCGTGAGGTGCTCGACGGGACGAGCATCGAGGACCTCCGCTCCGGGCGGCTCCCCGCACGCGTGCTCGAGATGTCCCAGGCACCGGACGCCTGGCGCAACCGCTGAGCGAACGCCCGGCGGGCTCGTGGTCGGGGGCACCCCACGCGGTCTGGCAGAATGGACGGCTGTACCCGTCCGGTCGGAGCACTCGCGTGCGCACCGGACCGGACGCCTACACCGGAGCATCCGGCACCCCGCGCGATCCGTGCGCGGTCTCGCCGCGCTCATCACCCACAGGAGTGACCACCACCGTGGCCGTCAAGATCCGACTCAAGCGCATGGGCAAGATCCGTGCACCGTTCTACCGCGTCGTCGTCATGGACTCGCGCACCAAGCGCGATGGCCGGGCCATCGAGGAGATCGGCAAGTACCACCCCACCGAGGAGCCCTCGCTCATCCAGATCGACAGCGAGCGCGCGCAGTACTGGCTCGGCAACGGTGCGCAGCCGACCGAGGCCGTCGCCGCCCTGCTCAAGATCACCGGTGACTGGCAGAAGTACAAGGGCGAGCCCGGCACCGAGGGCACCCTGAAGGTCAAGGCCCCCAAGACCTCCAAGAAGGACCTCTACGAGGCCGCCCTCGCCGCAGCCGGCAAGGCCACCTCCGACGACTCCTCGGGCGCCACCACCGCGAAGAAGCGCGCCGCGAAGAAGGCCGCCGAGGCTCCTGCCGAGCAGACCCCGGCCGCCGAAGCCCCCCCTGTCGAGGCCCCCGCTGCCGAGACCGAGGCCCCCGCGGCCGAGGCCCCGGCGACCGAGGCCCCCGACGAGGCGAAGGCCTGACCGTGCTCGAGGAGGCTCTCGAGCACCTCGTGACCGGGATCGTCGACCACAAGGACGACGTGCAGGTGCGCCGCAAGGACCTGCGCCGCGGTGAGATCCTCGAGGTGCGCGTGCACCCCGACGACCTCGGCCGCGTCATCGGTCGCTCGGGTCGCACCGCCAGCGCGCTGCGCACCGTCATGGGTGCGCTCGCCGGCGGACGCCAGGTGCGCATCGACATCGTCGACACCGACCGGGTCCGCTGACACCACCACCACCACGACGGCGGGGCGTGCCGGGGGAGTCCCCCGGCACACCCCGCCGCCGCTGTTCCACGAGCGTGTTCCACGACAGGATGGACCCGTGAGCCAGAGCACCGTCGTCGCCCGCATCGGCAAGCCGCACGGACTGCACGGTGAGGTGACCGTCCAGCTGCACACCGACGAGCCCGAGCGCCGGCTCGCCGTCGGGGCCGTGATCGACACCGAGGCGGGATCGGGGTCGGGGGTGCCCCGTGCCCTCACCGTGCGCACCACCCGGGTGCACAACGGCATCTGGCTCGTCGCGTTCGAGGAGATCCCCGACCGCACCGGCGCCGAGTCGCTGCGGGGCACCCGCCTCGTCGTCGACGACGTCGCCCTCGTGGCCGGGGACGACGACGAGGACGACGTGTGGGCCGAGGCCGACCTCGTCGGCCTGCGGGTCGTCGACCCGTCCGGCACCGAGCTCGGGGAGGTCGCCGGCCTCGTCGTCGGGGCGTCCCAGGACCGGCTCGTCGTGCGGCTGCCCGACGGCCGCGAGGCCCAGGTGCCCTTCGTCGCCGCGATCGTGCCCGAGGTCGACGTCGACGGCGGCCGCGTCGTGCTCGACGCCCCCGCGGGGCTGCTCGACCTCGGGGTGTGACCCGGGTGCGTCTCGACGTCGTCACGATCTTCCCGGACTACCTCGCGCCGCTCGACCTGTCGCTCATCGGCAAGGCGCGGCGTGACGGCATCCTCGAGGTGCGCGTGCACGACCTGCGCGACTTCACCCACGACCGGCACCGCACCGTCGACGACAGCCCGTTCGGTGGGGGAGCGGGCATGGTCATGAAGCCGGAGCCGTGGGCCGAGGCGCTCGACCACGTCGTGGCGTCCGGTCCGGCGGGCCCGGCCGGCGAGGCGGCCGTGCCGCACCTCGTCGTGCCGGGACCCGGTGGGGTCCCCTTCACCCAGGCGCTGGCCCGCTCGCTCGCCGGCGAGCCCTGGCTCGCCTTCGCGTGCGGCCGCTACGAGGGGATCGACGAGCGCGTCCACGAGCACGCGGCCGCGCGGATGCCGGTCACCGTCGTCTCGCTCGGCGACTACGTGCTGGGCGGCGGCGAGGTCGCCGTGCTCGTGATGGTCGAGGCCGTCGGGCGCCTCCTGCCCGGTGTCGTCGGCAACGCGGAGTCGCTCGTCGAGGAGTCCCACGAGGACGGGCTGCTCGAGTACCCCGTCTACACCCGCCCGGCCCGCTGGGACGACGGCGGCACGGTGCGCGAGGTGCCGCCGGTGCTCCTGTCCGGCGACCAC
>DATITJ010000165.1:0-1817 GCA_035467935.1 Ornithinibacter sp. | reverse complement strand
CACGTCGTGCCGCTGCGCGCCCGCGAGGGTGGGGTGCTCGCCCGGCCCGGCCACACCGAGGCCGCCGTCGACCTGTGCCGCCTCGCCGGGCTGGCGCCCGTCGGTGCGATCGCCGAGCTCGTCGCCGACGACGGCGCGATGCTGCGCACGCCCGAGGTGCTCGCGCTCGGGGCCGCCGAGGACCTCCCCGTCATCACGATCGCCGACCTCGTGGCGTGGCGACAGCGCCACGACCGGGTCGAGCGGGTGGCCGACACCGTGCTGCCGACCCGGCACGGCACGTTCCGCACCATCGCCTACCGCGACGTCGTCACCGGCGTCGAGCACGTCGCCCTCGTGAGCCCCCGCGGCATCCCCGACGGCACGCCGCTCGTGCGCGTGCACTCCGAGTGCCTCACCGGTGACGTGCTGGGCTCCCAGCGCTGCGACTGCGGCCCCCAGCTCGAGCGCGCGCTGGAGCGGGTCGCGGCCGAGGGCGGGGTCGTCGTCTACGTGCGCGGCCACGAGGGCCGCGGCGTCGGTCTCGGGGCCAAGCTGCGCGCCTACGAGCTGCAGGACCGTGGACTGGACACCGTCGACGCCCAGATCGAGCTGGGGCTGCCCATCGACGCCCGCGAGTACGCCGCCGGGGCAGCCGTCCTCGTCGACCTCGGCATCGACGCCGTGCGCCTGCTCACCAACAACCCGGCCAAGGTCGCCGCCCTGCGCGAGCACGGCATCGACGTCGCCGCCGTCGAGCGGCTGCGCATCGCCCCCGTCCCCGAGAACCGCACCTACCTGCGCACGAAGCGTGACCGCCTGGGTCACGACCTCGTCATCGACTCCACCGACAGCGGCACGACGGCCTGAGCGCCCGAGCACCGCACCCACACCGCCCAGCGAACCCACAGCACCCAGCGAAGGAGCACCACCGGCATGAGCGGAGAAGGAGCCCCCGACGTCTCCGTCGACGGGCGCGGCCTGCGGGTCGCCGTCGTCGCCGCGTCGTGGCACGAACAGGTCATGGACGGCCTCGTCGCCGGCGCCCTGCGCGGCCTGGCGGATGCCGGGATCGACGCCCCCACCGTCGTGCGCGTGCCCGGCACCGTCGAGCTGAGCGTCGCCTGCGCCCGGCTGGCACCCCGCCACGACGCTCTGGTCGCGCTCGGGGTCGTCGTCCGGGGCGGCACCCCCCACTTCGAGTACGTCTGCCAGGGCGTCACGGCCGGCCTGACCCGGGTCTCGGTCGCCACGGGGGTGCCGATCGGGTTCGGGGTGCTCACGTGCGACACGACCGAGCAGGCCCTCGAGCGGGCCGGCCTGCCGGGCAGCTCCGAGGACAAGGGCCACGAGGCGGCGACGGCCGCCGTCGCCACCGCCGTCACCCTGCGCGACCTCGAGGGCGCGACGGTGGGCGAGTGAACGCGGTCCGCGAGTTCCTCGCCTGGGTCCAGCACGAGTCGATCACGGTCGCCGGTCACCCGCTCCCGTGGATCGAGGTCATCGGCAACCTCTTCGGCTTCGCCTCGGCCATCCTCGGCATGCGCCGCAGGGTGTGGGCGTGGCCGATCGGCATCGTCGGCAACCTGCTGCTCTTCGTCATCTTCGTGTCGGCGACCTTCGACGCCGACGCCCGCACGCCGCTGTTCGGCCAGGCCGGCCGCCAGGTCTTCTTCATCATGACCAGCCTCTACGGCTGGTGGCGGTGGCAGGAGCACAAGAAGGCCCGCATCGCCGCCGGTGCCCCGAACGACACCCCCGCGATCACCCCGCGCTGGGCCACGGCCACGGAGCGCATCGGCTACCTGCTCGCCTGGGTGGGCCTCGTGCTCGTCGCC
>DATITJ010000164.1:0-7936 GCA_035467935.1 Ornithinibacter sp. | reverse complement strand
ACCGTGTCAAGGGCCCGGGCCTGGTGGGCCCGCGAGGCCAGCGAGACCCTGGCCCTGGCCCTGACCCTGCCCGAGGACGGTGGTGTGCAGGTCGCCGACGTGGTCGCCGCGCTCGTCGCGGCGCGGGCCGACGGGGTCTGGCTGGGCCTGGTGCCCTGCGCCGACCGGGCCGATCTCGCCGCCGCCTGCGCCGGGGCCGGCCTTGTCGTCCTCGGCCCGGACGCGGCCGCCATCCGCGCCCTCTGCGCACCGTCCGGGCTGGCCGAGGTCGCCGCGTCCGCCGGCGTCCCCCTGCGGCCGGCCGGTTCCTTCCCCGAGGGCCCCCGCCGGCTCGAGGTCGACGCCGTGCGCGACGCGCACGGCACGGTGTGGACGCTCGGGCTGCGCGAGGTGACCGTGCTGCGGGACACCTGGGCGGTTCTCGCCGAGATGCCCGCCACCGGCATACCCGACGGCACCGCCGCAGCCATGAACGCGGCGGCGGTCTCGCTCCTGGAACACGCGGCATACCGGGGCGGTGCGGTCGTGCACTTCGCGCTCGAGCAGGACGGCTCCTTCGCCGTCACCGAGGTCGACACGGACGGCCGGGCCACCCACGTGGGGGCCGAGGAGCGCACCGGCGCCGGCATCCTCGGCATGCGCCTGCGTGCCGCCCTGGGGGGTGCCCTTCCCCCGACGGCCCCGCGGGGCGAGGGCTGGACCGTGGAGGCGCGGCTGCTCGCCCATGACCCGGACCGTGGGTACGCCCCCACCGGGGGGCGCGTCGAGGTCATCTCGCTCCCGGTCGGGACCGGGGTGCGGGTCGACGCGGGTCTGCGGGCCGGGGACGTCGTCGACGCCCGGCTCGACCCGGTCCTCGCGACCGTGACGTCGTGGGGACGCGACCGGGCCCAGGCTCTCGAGCGGCTCCGCCGCGCCCTGGAGCACACGAGTGTCGTGCTCTCGGGCGGGGCGACGAACCGCACCAGCCTCATCGCCATCCTCGGGTCACCGACCGTGCTCGCCGGGCCGCCGCCGCCCCAGTGGTATGCCGCGCAGCGCGCCTCCGGCGCGCTGGTGCCCGATCGCGACCCGGTCGCCGTTGTCGTCGCCGCGATCGAGGTGTACGAGTGCGACCTGGCCCTGGCCCAGCGGTCGTTCCGCGCGAGCGCCGAGCGAGGCCGCCCCGAGCACCCGGAACGCGTCGGCGTGGCCATCGACCTCGGCTACCGCGGCGGTCGGCACCGCCTGCGCGTGGACCGGACCGGCCCGGACCGGTACCGGGTGCACGACGGAGGGCGGTTCGACGTCGTGGTGGACACCCTGAGTCCCTACGAGCGGCGGGTCCTCGTGGCCGGCTGGACCCGACGCGTGGTCACGGTCACCGAGGGCGAGGTGGTCCGCCTCGAGATCGACGGTGTCGCCCACACCGTGACCCGGGAGGACGGTGTCGTCGTTCGAGCGCCGGCGCCGGCCCTGGTGAGCTCGTTGCTCGTGGCCGTGGGCGACCGGGTGACCGCCGGCCAGCCGGTCGCGACGCTCGAGTCGATGAAGATGGTCAGCACG
Organism: Ornithinibacter sp.; assembly: GCA_035467935.1. Classification (GTDB taxonomy): domain Bacteria; phylum Actinomycetota; class Actinomycetes; order Actinomycetales; family Dermatophilaceae; genus Fodinibacter. The sequence goes on along the minus strand of DATITJ010000164.1, from coordinate 6,391 downwards.
CTGACCGCGCCCCTCGACGGTCACGTGACCGCGTTGGTGGTGCTGCCCAACCAGCAGGTCGAGCACGGCGACCCGCTGCTGCGGATCAAGTCCACCGAGGCGTCCCACCTGCTGCCGGACCCGCCCCGTGGGACCGACGACGTGGGCGTCGACCTGGCTGCCCTCGTCGTCGCGGACGAGGCACCGCCACCCGACGTCTTCGACGACCTCACGGCATACCTGCTGGGCTTCGACCTGGACCCGGCGGCCGTCAAGGCCCTGCGCACCGCCTACCGGCGCCGGGTCGAGGCCAGCGACCCGGCGGACCACGAGCTCCTCGCCCGCGAGGACGCCTTCCTCGACCTCTTCGCGGACATCGGCTCCCTCTACCGCCCACGCACCGAGGCGGAGGTGTGGGGCGACGCGGACGTCGCGGACCAGAGCAGCACGCAGGAGTTCGTCCTGGAGTTCCTCCGGTGGCTCGACGCCGACCGAGCCGACCTGCCCGCGACGTTCCGGCGACGACTCGAGCGCGTGCTCGCGAGGTACGGCGTCGACGGCCTGGACGACCGGGCCTGGCTGGAGCGGGCGACGTTCTGGTTGTTCCGCTCCTTCTCCCGGGTTCCCGAACTGGCCGACCTCGTCACCGAGGTGCTGGCCCGGCGGCTGGAGTCCGCCGGCGCGCTGTTGACGGGGGCCACCGCCGCCGACCGGGCCAGGCTCGAGCGGTTGGTGAGCGCGACCCAGGGCCGGCAGCCCTCGGTCACCGACGCCGCCCGCGACGTGCTCTACCACTGGTTCGACGAACCGGTCCTCAGCCGGGTCGTCGCGGAGACCGAGGCGGAGATGCGTGGCCACCTCGCCGAGCTGGCCGCCGACCCGACCGGCCCCGAACGGGCAGACCGGATCGGCCGGCTCGTGTGGTGCCCCCAGCCCATGCGCTCGCTGTTGCTGGGCGCCTGGCTCGGGGCAGGGACCGAGATGGCCACCGGCGGGACGGCGTTCCGCCGAGCGGTGCTCGAGACCTACCTGCGGCGGTTCTACCGGATGCGCGACCTGCACGGGTTGGACTTCGACACGCGCGAGGGGATCGACCTCGTCTACGCCCGCTACGAGCTCGACGACCTGCAGGTCCACGTCGTCGCCGGCTACCTGCCGGTGGCGGACCTCACGACGGCATCCCGCGTCATCGCGCGACACCTCGCCGAGAACGCCGGCGACCGTGTCGTGGTCGCCGACCTCGTCACCTGGCGGGACGGCCCCCGACCCGACCTGGAGGTCACCGCCGAGCAGGCGGCCGACCTGCTCGCCGACTGCGCCTTCGGTCGGCCCCTGCACCGCGTCGACCTCACCATCACCTCGCTGGAGGGCGGAGGCCCGGATCGGGGCCGCACCCAGCACGTCACCTTCCGCTCGGATCCCAGCGGGACAGGCTTCGTCGAGGACACGATCTACCGCAACCTCCACCCGATGCTCGGCAAGCGCCTCGACCTGTGGCGGCTGTCGAACTTCGAGCTCACGCGGCTCCCCTCGCCGGAGGACGTCTACGTGTTCGACGGTGTCGCCAAGGACAACCCTCGCGACCACCGCATCTTCGCTCTGGCCGAGGTCCGCGACCTCACCCCTGTCCGGGACCCGGACACCGGCCGCGTCACCTACCCGCGGCTCGGGCGGAGCGGCCTCGCGGCCCTGGCGTCGCTGCGCAGCGCCATGGCCCGCTACCCCGCCCGGGAGCGGCCGGCCGCCAACCGGCTCGTCGTCTGGGTGCGACCGACGTGGCACGTCCCTCGCGAGGAGTGGCACGACCTCGCGATGACCTACGAAGGCCTGGCCCGCGGCGCCAGCCTTGAGAAGGTCGTCCTGCACGTCACCGTCGCGGACACCGACAGCGACGGCCGGCAGGTGTTCGTGGACCGGATCGTCGTCCTCGAGGGGCTCGGCGCCGGGGGGCCGACCATTCGCATGCAGCAGCCCGGACCGAACCCGGTCCGGCCCCTGACGCCGTACGCCCAGAAGGTCCTCACCGCGGCCCGCTTCGGCAGTCCCTACCCCTACGAGATCCTCCGGATGCTCACCCCGGCCGAGGGCGACGCCTCGCCCTTCCCACCGGGAAGCTTCGAGGAGCTCGACCTCGGCGCCGGCGAGGAGCTCGTCCCGGTCGACCGGGGGCCGGGGGGCAACACGGCGCACGTCGTCATCGGGCTGCTCACCAACCGCACCGACGTGCACCCCGACGGCCTGACGCGGGTGGCTGTCCTCGCGGACCCCACCCAGGGCCTGGGCAACCTCGCCGAGCCCGAGTGCCGGCGGGTCAACGCCGCGCTCGCCCTCGCCCTCGCGCGCGGCATCCCGGTGGAGTGGTATGCCGTGTCGTCCGGCGCGCTCATCGCCCTGGACTCAGGCACGGAGAACATGGACTGGATCGCGCTGACCCTGCGCCGGCTCATCGAGTTCACGCAGGCCGGCGGCGAGGTGAACATCGTCATCACCGGGATCACCGTCGGGGGGCAGCCGTACTGGAACGCCGAGGCGACGATGCTCATGCACACCAAAGGCATCCTCGTCATGACCCCGGCGAGCACGATGGTCCTGACCGGCAAGCAGGCGCTCGACTTCTCCGGTGCGGTGTCTGCGGACGACAACCAGGGCATCGGCGGCTTCGACCGGATCATGGGGCCGAACGGACAGGCCCAGTACTGGGCGCCCAGCTTCCCGGAGGCGTGCACGCTCCTGCTTCGGCACTACGACTTCACCTACACCGTGCCGGGCGAGCGCTTCCCCCGGCGCAGACCCACGAACGACCCGGTGGACCGCGACGTCCGCACCTCCCCGCACACGCGCCTGGCCGAGTCGGCGTTCACGACGGTGGGCGACGTCTTCGACCCCGGCACCAACCCCGAGCGCAAGCTGCCGTTCGACATGCGGTCGGTGATGCGCGCCGTCGCCGACCGGGACGTCGAACCCCTCGAGCGCTGGCGACAGTGGCAGGACGCCGACACGGCGATCGTCTGGGACGCCACCGTCGGCGGCATCCCGGTGTGCATGCTCGGCATCGAGTCGCACACGGTGCGGCGCACGGGATTCGTCCCCTCCTACGGGCCCCCGTCATGGACGTCGGGGACGCTCTTCCCGCAGTCCTCGCGCAAGGTCGCCCGAGCCGTCAACGCAGCGAGCGGGAACCGTCCGCTGCTCGTGCTCGCCAACCTGTCGGGGTTCGACGGCTCGCCGGAGTCGATGCGCCACTGGCAGCTCGAGTACGGCGCCGAGATCGGCCGGGCAGTGACGAACTTCGACGGCCCCATCGTCTTCGTCGTCGTCTCGCGGTACCACGGCGGTGCCTTCGTCGTGTTCTCCAAGGCCCTGACCGAGTCGATGGAGATCGCCGCGGTGGAGGGGTCCTTCGCCTCGGTGATCGGTGGAGCTCCGGCCGCGGCGACGGTGTTCGCCCGTGAGGTCAAGCGGCGGGTCGAGCGCGACCCGCGGGTCGAGAGCGCCCGGGCGGAAGCGGCGACGGCGAGCGGTCCGGAGGCGGCGGCGCTCCGCGCCCGGGCGGCCAAGGTCGTCGAGGAGGTGCGCTCGCAGAAGCTGCACGACGTCGCCGACGAGTTCGACGCCATCCACACCATCGAACGCGCCCTGCGGGTCGGGTCGGTCGACCGGATCATCCCGGCCTCGACGCTGCGGCCGTACGTGGTCGACGCGCTCGAACGCGGCATGTCGCGCACCCGCGAGCGGACCGTCGTGGCTACTCCTCCGGGGTGACGAGCGGCCGACCGACCCAGCTGTGCACCGGGGTCGCCAGGGCCATGTCCGTGGCCCCCGGGAGCACCGTCGGGGGGTCCAGGTCGCCCCGGGCGGCGACGGTGAGCACGTAGTCGCCGTCGCGGCGCCACCACCCGGGCAGGACCTGACCACCACGCCAGGTTGCGGTGAACCGTGCCCACCCGTCGCCGCGGGCGTCGGACCCGACGGCGACCTCCACCCACCGGGTGTCTGCCCGAAGCCCCAGGTGCAGCACCTTGAGAGCCGCCTCCTTGGCCGACCACACGAGGTTCGCCGCGGCGTCCTGGCCCAGCCGCGGGTCCGCTGCGGCCGGGCCCCTGACCCAGTCCTGCTCCCCTGACGTGAGGAAGTCGCTCACGAAGCCCTCGCTTCGGGGTTCGACGACCTCGAGGTCGATGCCGAGAGTCCCAGCGGCATCCGAGCCGGCGGCATCCGAACCAGAGGCGCCGACGATGGCGACGGCACATCCCGCCCGGTCGGACAGCGAGACCTCCCACGGCGCCTCAGTGCCATCGATCACGACGTAGGGGGCGCCGGTGATCCGGTTGAGCACCTCGATCCGGGCGAGCGATGCCGGGTGGGTGTCCAGCCCGACCCGGGCGGCCACGGTCCGCTTGCCCACCCACCGACGCAGCAGGTACTCGTTTCGCCGCTTGGTGAAACGCAGGGAGTCGAGCCGGGCCTGCTCACGAGCTGACAACCACTCCAACCCGTCGGGTAGGGCGTCCTCGTGGCCGGCCCACCACTGCCTGTCCGCCGCCGGCTCGCCGGGGCGGACGGGGGCGGATGCCGTACCCGCACCGCCGGTCGCGTCCACCCTGCCATCGTAGGGAGCCGGTCAGTTCGCCACGTCGCCATTCGTTGCCCGAGATCGCGGTCGACGCCAAGACCTCCCACCGGGCCTCAGTCCTTTCCGAACACCCGGCCACCGAGACCCTCACGCCGCCTGAACCCGCGGTTCAGCCGCTCGTTGACCCAGAACTGCCCCTGCAGGGGTGACTGACCTTGGTTGCCGTGGGTGCACGTCGCCCACCTGCGAAAGCACCGTGGGTTGGCGTTGATGAGGGCTGACCGGTTGCGAACGTCTTGCGGACTTTCTGCGGACCAGCCGTCTGCCTGGAACTACCTGCCCTCGGCGCTTACGAGTCCGGCGGCTCGATCTCTCGAGACGCCGCACAGCGCCGGGCTCAACATGCGCGTCGCCGGTGGCGCGAGACAGGCAGGCCGACGACTCGTCGATACCTCGCCAGTCGCGTACGCCGGCAGCCCCTGCTCGAGGGCGCCGGGGGATCCCGTTGAGGCGGCTCGTCAAGGAGGCGCTGCGGATGCGCCCTTCGCGGATCGTCGTGGGGGAGGTGCGTCAGGCCGAGAGCCTCGACCTCCTCATCGTCCTTGACTCCGGTCTGCTGACCATGGGTCAAGGACGCTTCAATTCACACGCGCGAACACCTTTCGGCGTGGTCATGGGCAGACCAAGGGCGAGCGCACCGGCGGCGCAGCGCCCAACGGCGGACGCGCCGGCTGCCCACCTCGACCCACACCCCTGTCGGGTGCCAGGTGCGCCAGCCCTCGAGCGCGACAGCACGCGCCCACGCCTCCTCCTCGCCGTCAGCGGCAGGGTCGTAGTCCAGTGTCGAGTGCTGCCATCCGGCGTCCATGCCGGCGCACCCTAGACCGCGGGGCTGACGATGCCGACGTTCCGGCGCCGTCAGGACAGGGGGTCGCTACCCATCACGCCGTCGTCCGAGGCATTCGCGGTCCACGCAGTCCCATTCCGCCAACGCAACTGGTGGCATCCGCTCGGGTCTGCTGCCCATCGACCCGGCGTTGCCGAAGGCGCTGTGGGCCTTCGTGCCGATCGGACCACGACAAGCACTACTTGCCCGCGCGAGCCACCCGGCAGCGGCCGGGTTCAGCCGCTCGGGCCCTGCAGCGCCAGGAGGAGGGCGAAGCGGGCGTGCGGGTCCTCCAGCGCCGCGCCGAACAGCCTCCGGAGCTCGGCCATCCGGTAGCTCACCGTCTGGGGGTGCACCCCGAGGTCGCTCGACGTCGCCACGCGGTCACCGTGGTGAGCCAGCCACGAGCACAAGGTGGCGGCCATGACCGGGCGGCGGGCGGCGGCCACCTGCTCGAGCGGCGCGAGCACCTGGCCGCGCAGGTCGGCGAGCAGCCGCCGGTCGGCGTGGACGACCAGCGTCGCGAGGTGCTCCGCGGCCGCGACGAGGCCGTCCCCGTCGAGCACCCCCTCGTCGACGAGGGTGGCGATGGCGCGGGCGTGGGCCAGTGAGATCGGCGCCTCTGCGGGCGGGCGCACCGTGCCGACCGACACGGTGACCCCGGGGGGCCCCAGCCGCGCCCTTCCACGCCGGTCGCGCAGCACGAAGTCCGGAACCAGGGCGCGCACCTCGTCCTCGGAGGAGGCGAACAGGACCTCGGGGTGCGGCACCGCCAGCTCGCGCGACGCCGCGACGTCCCCGGGCGGTCGCCAGATCGCGACGGCGAGGCGGCCCGGCAGCGGCCAGCCCGCGTCCCCCGCGAGGTCGTTGACCCGCGGCGCCGAGGTCGCCGCCTCCCCGTCGAGGATCGCCTGTGCGAGCTGCCGGCGAGCCAGGTCACGGTGTCCGGCGCG
>DATITJ010000163.1:0-2893 GCA_035467935.1 Ornithinibacter sp. | reverse complement strand
ATCGAGGCGAGCAGGGAGGTGCGCACGACGCGCCCCCTGCCGGTGCGGTGGCGCTCGTGCAGGGCCGAGACGACGCCGTAGGCGCCGTACATCCCGGCGAGCAGGTCACCGATCGGCACGCCGACCCGCTGGGGGTGGTCGGGGTCGGTGCCGGTGAGCGACATCAGGCCGCCCTCGCCCTGCGCGATCTGGTCGTACCCCGCTCGCCCACCCTCGGGCCCGTCGTGCCCGAACCCGCTGATCGACAGCAGCACCAGCCCGGGGTTGAGCTCGTGGAGGTGCTCGGCGGTGAACCCGAGCCGGTCGAGCACGCCGGGGCGGAAGTTCTCGAGCAGCACGTCGGCCCGCTGGACCAGCCGGGCGAGGGTCTCACGGCCGTCGTCGGACTTCAGGTCGAGGGTGACCGACTCCTTGTTGCGGTTGCACGACAGGAAGTACGTCGACACCGGGTCGTCCTCGGGGCCGACGAAGGGCGGGCCCCACCCGCGCGACTCGTCGCCGTGGCCGGGGCTCTCGACCTTGATGACCCGGGCCCCCATGTCGGCGAGCATCATGGCGCAGTGCGGCCCCGCGAGGGCTCGGGTCAGGTCGATCACGACGACGTCGTCGAGGGGTCCGCTCACGGTGCGCTCCTGGCGTCGGTGGCAGGGATGGGTATGCCGTCAACCTAACCACGCGGCATCCGGCACCGTTCGACAGAGCGGGCCGTCATTGCCCGACGGGGCCTGTCAGGTTGTGCCAGCCGGTGCCCCTCAGGTGGGCTCGGTGCCCGCCTCGCGCGTCATGAACTCCCAGACGAGCGCGTGCGCGAGGGCCACGAGCAGGATGAGGAGGGTCGCCTCGGCCTGCAGGGGGGCGACCCCGAGCGACCCGGCGATCTCGGGGGCGACGCCGACGACCGCGATGACGGCGTAGACGACGACCGACACCCACCAGTACCGCGCCACCGCGCCGGCATTCGCATCGTGCCGACTCGCGCGCAACAGCCGCACCGTGCCGACACAGCCGACGGCGGCGAGGACGACGAAGCTGACCCGCCAGAACCCCGGGTTCTCCGCGCCGCCGACCTGGGCGAACAGCCCCATCAGCGCGGGCAGGAGGAAGGCGGCGTAGACCGAGCCGACCCGGCGGCGCATCGCCGGCTCGGCGAGCCAGTGCCGGTGCCGCTCGACGACGGACCACCAGAGCCCGGTCAGCGTGAAGCACGTGGCGGAGAACAGGGCGTAGAAGGTGCTGACGTCCACCGGGGCCTCCCTCGTCGGGTGCCGACCAGTATGCCGTCGGCGCGGCAGGTGGCTCGGGCGCCTCCCGGGTCAGTACGCGGTGCGGTCGGCGGTCGCGCGCCACGCGTCGAACGGCTCCTCGGCGCGGGCCGTGGGGTGGTGCTCGCGGTGCAACGGCCACGCCTGCGCGTCGGGGGAGGCGTCGAAGAGGGCGTGGAAGGCGGCGTCGTCGAACCCGGCCGCCGCGGCGGCGTGGCGGTCCGCCGCGTACACCACGGCATCCGCGCGGGCCCACAGCGACGCGGTCAGGCAGAGGGGGCACGGCTCGCACGAGGCGTAGACCGTGGCCCCGGCGAGCGAGAAGCTGCCGATGGTGCGGCAGGCGGCGCGGATCGCGACCACCTCGGCGTGGGCGGTCGGGTCGAGGTCGGCGGTGACCCGGTTGGTCCCCTCGCCGATGACCTCGCCGTCACGCACGACGACGGCGCCGAAGGGCCCGCCGGCGCGGGCCACGTTGGTGGTCGCGAGGTCGACCGCGCGGTCCAGCCACTGCTGCACGTCACTCATGCCGGTGATCCTCTCACCGCGCCGCGCCGGCTGGGTCAGACGAAGTCGACGTCGGCGGCGGCCGCGCCGCCGGAGAGCGTGGCGTAGCCCGGCCCGCGGTCGAAGAACGGCTCGACCTCGGCCCGGCCGGCCCGCCGCTCGGCCCGCAGCGCGTCGGAGGCCGCGACGTCGATGACCGGCTCGTCCTTGCTGCCCGTGGCGACGACGCCATAGCCGGTGCGGGCGCCGTGCAGGGACACCTTGCCCCAGCGCAGGTCGCGCTCGACCTCGGCGTAGGGGCGGTCCAGCGGGTCGCCCCAGCCGCCGCCCCCGGTGGTGCGGATCCGGATGACCTGGCCGGCCTTGACCGTCTCGGCGTCGGCGAGGGCGTCGACCACCCGCTCCTCGGGGCCACCCACGTCGATGGTCACCTCGAACGGACGCCCTGCCTTGCCGCCCTTGACGCCCCAGCAGGCGAGGATCGAGCGGTCGGCGATCGACATGAAGTGCGCGTCGCGCAGCATCCGGATCTGCTTCTCGTAGCCCAGGCCGCCGCGGTGGCGACCGGCGCCGCCGGAGTCGACGGCCAGGCCGAGGCGCTCGACGATGAACGGGAAGCGGCTCTCGGTGAACTCCGTCGGCAGGTTGCGGCTGTCGGGCACGACGTGGATGGTGTCCTCGCCGTCGGCGTAGTAGCGCCCGCCGGAGCCACCGCCGAGCACCTCGCGCATGAGGTAGTCGTTGCCGTCGCGGTCCTTGCCGTAGACGCCGGTGTAGCGGATCGTCTCCTGGTCGGCGGGCATCCGGCCGTCCACGGCCTTGGCGACAACACCCGCGAGCACACCGAGCAGGCGCAGGATGACGAACGTGCGCGCGTTGGTCGGGGCCGGGTCGATCGGCGTGAGCAGCGTGCCCTTCTCCGGGAAGCGCATCTCGATGAGCGGCACGACGCCCTCGTTGACGTCGAGCTCGGCCATCCGCTCGGGCGTGTCGGCGAGGTTGCGCAGGATCGGCGCGAGCCACTTCTTGAGGAAGTTGCCGCCGACGTAGTCGCCGCAGTGGTTGATCGGGCCCTTGGCCTGGGGGCCGGTGCCGGTGAAGTCGATGATGAGCTTCGGGCCGCC
>DATITJ010000162.1:0-4038 GCA_035467935.1 Ornithinibacter sp. | reverse complement strand
CCGCGGGTGATGACGGCCCCACCGACCGCGACGCCGGTCAGGTAGGCGGCCGGGACCACGAGGGCCGGACGCCACACCAGGCCGACCAGCGTCGCCGGCGTCGTGCCCACGACCATCGCCGGCGCCGCGAGGTACCGGGCCGAGATCGTACCCTCGTGCGTGCCGGCCACGACCCGTCGCCACTGGCCGTACTGGTAGTACTGCCGGGCCAAGGCGGCCACGGTGGCGCGGGGGCGGTAGGTCACGCGCAGGTCGGGCGTGAACCACACCGTGCCCCCGGTGGCCCGGATGCGGTGGTTGAGCTCCCAGTCCTGGGCCCGGGTGAACCTCGGGTCGTAGCCGCCGACCCGCTCCAGGGCGGACCGACGGAACGCCCCGAGGTAGACGGTGTCGACCTCGCCCGCCGCGCCGCCGGTGTGGAAGCGCGAGGACCCCACCCCCAGCGGGCTGCGCATCGCGCGGGCCACCGCACGCTCGAACGTCGTGACGCCCTCGGCGTGCATCGTGCCCCCGACGTTGTCGGCCCCGGTCGCCTCGAGCTCGGCGACCGCTCGCGAGACGTAGTCCACGGGGATCTCGGCGTGGCCGTCGACGCGCACCACGATCTCGCCCGTGGACCCGGCGATCGCCGCGTTCAGGGCGTCCGGGGTACGCCCCGACGGGTTGGGCACCAGGACGACACGGGCGTCGGACGCGGCCAGGGCGGCCGCGACGGCCCGGGTGCCGTCGCGCGAGGGCCCCAGCGCCAGGACCACCTCCAAGGCGCCCGGCCAGTCCTGGTCGAGGACCTGGCGCACCGCAGCGGCCAGGTGCCGCTCCTCGTCGAGGACCGGCATGACCACCGAGACCATCGGCAGCGGGGCGGTCGGCTCGGTCGCGGACTCGGGTGCGGCGGGGTCGGTCATGGCCGGACCATCATCCCCCAGGCCGACGGACGAGCACGCGCGCCACGGCCGGCATCCGGCATCCGGCATCCGGCATCCGGCATCCGGCTCAGCCTGCGGCACAGACCTGGGCGAGGTCCGCCGTGTTCGCGTCCGGGTCGGCGCCCGGGCGCTCCATGACGGCCGGCGTGCTGGCCGCCGGGCGCGGGGCCGAGGCGGCGGGCTCCGTGCCCGCACCGGCCGACGTGCCGGCGCTCGCGGCCTCCGACGCCGCGATGGCCGTCGAGACGGTCGACCGGACGACCTCGGGGTCGTAGTCCCACGGCTCGATGAGCGGGGGGACGAAGTTGACCGCGGTGATCTGCTGCTGCTTGGTGACCACCGCGAGGTCGGCGAGGTGCGGAAGTGCCTGCTGCGGAATGTCCGTGCGGATGACCCCCTCCGTCGCCCCGACGATGTCCGCGAAGTTGAGCACCACCGTCTTGGGGTCCAGCTGGTCCACGAGCGCGGTGACCACGCACCGCTGACGCGCCATCCGCTCGTAGTTCGTCGAGCCGGTGCGGCTGCGGGCGTACCAGAGGGCGTGCTGGCCGTCGAGGCGCTGGGGGCCCGGCTCGATGTAGCCCGAGACCCTCGACGCGCCGCCGCCGATCGGGGTGCGCCGCTGCACCGTGATGTCCAGGCCCCCCACCGCGTCGATGAGCCCGGTGAAGCCCTTGAGGTCGACGAGGACGTGGTACTGCACGTCCAGACCCGACAGGGCCTCGATCGCCTCCTTCGTCGCCAGCACGCCCGGGTCCGCCGTGCCCGCGGGAAACTGGTCCGCGTGGCCGTGGGCCCAGGTGTAGAGCCCGTTGAGCAGGCACTCGTCCCCGCAGGTCCACCCCTGCGGCATGAGCCCGGCCATGACCGAGCCGGGGCGGAAGCGGATGTGCTCCGTCTCGCGGGAGAAGCCGAACAGCACCGCTCGCCCGGTGTCCGCGTCGACGCTCGCCAGCTGGATGCTGTCGGGGCGGGTGCCGACCCGGTTGTCCCCGGAGTCACCGCCCAGCAGAAGGATGTTGTACCGGCCGTGGCTCGCCTCCAGCGCCTCACCGGAGGCGAACACCGCGGACACCGCGTCTCGCACCGCCCCCACGCTGTGCCCGGCGTAGGCCACCCCCCCGGGCAGGAGGAGGGCGAGCACGGTCGAGACCACCAGCCAGCGACGGGTGCGCAGCGAGGCGTCCTGCGGCCGGCCGAGCCGCCACGCGTCGACCAACAGCACCGCCCACAGCGCGGCGAAGCCGAAGAGGGCCCACTCGAGCACCGCGAGGAACCCGCGGTGCGACAGGACGGTGAGAGCGGCGGGGCGCGAGACGAGGGCCAGCAGGCCGATCAGGGCTGCGACGGCGACGGCCGCGCCGACCACGCGCAGCGTGAACCGGCCGAGGCGGCGGTCACCTGCGACGAGCTGCGCGGACCCCGGGAGCACCAGGGTCAGGACGAGGAGCGATGCCGCCCTGCGCGTCTGCACCCGCGGGTCGGGTCGGTTCCGGGTGTCGACGGAGATCGGCGCGTCGAGGGCCGGCCGCTCGAGCACGGCTGACCGCGTAGGACGTCCCATGATCGGCCAGTATCGACCCGGAGGCGGTCCGAGCCGCTGAGGCTGGCTCGACGGTGTGTCGCGAGGCCCGGCCTCGGGCCAGGGCGCACCGCGGGCCCGAGGCTGGCCCGAGGCGTGCCCGAGGCGGGGTGGGGCGGTGCGGAGCGGAGCGGGGGCGACAATGGGGGCATGCCCAGTCCGGACGGCCAGCACGCCCGCCCCATCCCCGTGTCGCGCGGGCCCCGGGCCGATGACGACGTCGACGTCGTCGACACCAGGCGGCGTGGCCGGCGCCCCCCCGGTCCCCGCCGGGCCCCGGCAGCGCCGCCGCCCCCGCCGCCGAACGCCGGCGCCTACGACGAGCTCGGCCGGCCGGTCCCGCGGCCCTCGGCACCCGGCCCGGGCGCAGCACCGGTCCGTCGCGGCTCACGGGAGCGCCGTCGGCGATGGGGTCGTGCCGTGCTCGTCGTGCTGACGGTGTGGCTCGCCTTCCTCGTCATCGCACCGCTCCACGCCTGGTCGACCGTGGCCAGCGTGGACACCGAACCCCCGGGCGAACGCCCGGCGGGCGCGTCGGGCCACACCTACCTGCTCGTCGGGTCGGACAGCCGCGAGGGCCTGAGCGACGCGGACCGCTCGCGGCTCGGCACCGGCAGCGCGGAGGGCCGCCGCACCGACTCGATCATCCTCGTGCACACGCCGACCGGGGGCGGGAAGCCGGCGATGATCTCGGTGCCCCGCGACAGCTACCTCCCGATCCCCGGGCACGGTCGCGACAAGGTGAACGCCGCCTTCGCCATCGGCGGGCCGGCTCTGCTCGTCGAGACGCTCGAGAAGGCCACCGGGCTGCCGATCGACGGCTACGTCGAGATCGGCTTCGGCGGGTTCGCCTCGGTCGTCGACAGCCTGGGTGGCGTCGAGGTGTGCGTGCCGCGCGACATCGCCGACGACAAGGCCCACATCGACCTGAAGAAGGGCTGCCAGACCCTCGACGGCGCCACGGCGCTGGGGTACGTCCGGGCGCGCTACTCCGACCCGAGGGGGGACCTGGGCCGGGCCGAGCGCCAGCGCCAGTTCCTCGGTGCCGTGATGAAGGAGGCCACCACTCCGTCGACCGTGCTCGTGCCGACCCGCTGGTGGGGCTTCACCCACGCCTCGGCGGGCAGCGTGCTGGTGGGTGAGGACACCTCGGTCGTCGACGCCTACCGCATCCTGTCGACGATGCGGAAGGCGTCCTCGGACGAGGCGCTGAGCCTCGTCGTCCCCCTCTCGTCGACGAACGCCTCGACCCGGGCCGGCAGCGCCGTCCTGTGGGACGACGAGCGCGCGGCCGCCCTGTTCACGATGCTGCGGGAGGGCACCCCGCTGGACGCCCCACCGGCGGGAACGGACGGCGTGCCGAGCGGTTCCTGACCTGCGCGGATGCCGGTACGGCTGACCGCCGCAGGCGGGGCGCCCGGGTCGATCAGCCCTTGAGCAGCTGACGGGCCATGACGATGCGTTGCACCTGGTTGGTGCCCTCGTAGATCTGGGTGATCTTCGCGTCGCGCATCATCCGCTCGAGCGGGA
>DATITJ010000161.1:0-4797 GCA_035467935.1 Ornithinibacter sp. | reverse complement strand
GGGACCCCCACCGGCTCGACGATGGCCAACGGGGCCCCCGCCGAGAGCGACCAGCACAGCCTGAGCCTGTCGCCCAACGGCCCCCTGATGCTCCACGACATGCACCTGCTCGACACGCTCGCGCACTTCAACCGCGAGAACATCCCCGAGCGCAAGCCCCACGCCAAGGGCTCGGGCGCCTTCGGCACCTTCGAGTGCACCGAGGACATCTCTCGCTTCACCAAGGCCGCCGTCTTCCGGCGGGGCTCGACGGTGCGCACCCTCGCCCGCTTCTCCACCGTCGCCGGCGAGCTCGGGTCCCCCGACACCTGGCGCGACGTGCGCGGCTTCGCGCTGCGCTTCTACACCGCGCAGGGCAACTGGGACCTCGTCGGCAACAACACCCCGGTGTTCTTCCTGCGCGACCCGATGAAGTTCCCGCACTTCATCCGCAGCCAGAAGCGGCTGGCGGCATCCGGCCTGCGCGACGGCACCATGCAGTGGGACTTCTGGACCAACTCCCCCGAGTCGGCCCACCAGGTCACCTACCTCATGGGCGACCGGGGCCTGCCCCGCTCGTGGCGCTTCATGAACGGCTACGGCTCGCACACCTACATGCTGAGCAACGCCGAGGGCGAGCGGTTCTGGGTCAAGTTCCACTTCCACAGCGACCAGGGCGTCGAGAACATCACCAACGAGGAGGCGGAGCGGGTCGCCGGGGCCGACTCCGACTTCCACCGCCGTGACCTGTTCGAGGCGATCGAGCGCGGCGAGAACCCCAGCTGGACCATGAGCATCCAGGCGATGCCCTACGAGGACGCCAGGAACTACCGGTTCAACCCGTTCGACCTCACCAAGGTGTGGCCGCACGGGGACTACCCGCTCATCAAGGTCGGCACGTTCACGCTCGACGAGAACCCGGTCAACCACTTCGCCCAGATCGAGCAGGCGACCTTCGCGCCGAGCAACATCGTGCCGGGCATCGGCTTCTCGCCCGACAAGATGCTCCTCGCCCGCGTCTTCTCGTACGCCGACGCGCACCGGGCCCGGGTCGGGACCAACGCGCACATGCTGCCCGTCAACCGCCCGATCGTGGCGGACGAGAACCACCTCGTCTTCGACGGCCCGATGAACTACGAGGTCAAGGGGGGACCGACCTACATCCCGAACAGCTTCGGCCGCGGCCACGCCGCGTTCCAGGGCACCGTCGCCGAGGGCTGGGAGGCCGACGGCGAGATGGTCCGGCAGGCCTACACCCTGCACGCGGAGGACGACGACTGGACCCAGGCCGGGATGCTCGTGCGTGACGTCTTCGACGACGCCCAGCGTGACCGGTTCGTCGCCACCGTGGCCGGCGCCCTGGGCGGCGTGCGCGAGGACGTCCTCGAGCGGGCCTTCGTCTACTGGAAGAACGTCGACGCCGAGGTCGGCAAGCGCATCGAGGAGCAGGTGCGCGCCGGTGCCGGCGACGCCATCCCCGGAGCGCAGGACGACGACAAGGACGACGTCGACCCCCTGCGCGAGAGTGCCACGCACGCCGCGCGCTGACGCCACCCACCACCGCCGGGTATGCCGCGGGCCCACCTCCGCGAGGTGGGCCCGCGGTCGTGGGTGGTCGTGTGGTGGTGGGGCGGGGCGTCTACTCCCGGTCCGGGAACGTCGCCCGCATCAGCGCCCCGCCGCCCGGGGCCTCCTCCACCCCGACGACGCCACCGTGCGCCTCCACGAGCCCGCGCACGAGGTAGAGGCCCAGACCCGTGCCGTGCTTGGCGCCGCCCTGCCAGAAACGCGAGAAGACCAGCTCTCGGTGCTGGGGGGCGATGCCGTCGCCGCTGTCGGCGACCACGAGGTCGACGGCCGGGCGGTCGCCGAGCACCGCCCGGTTGGCACTGATCCGCACGGTGCCGCGCCCGTGGCGCACGGCGTTCTCGACGAGGTTGTCCACGACCTGCTCCAGGCGGTCGGGGTCGGCCCACAGGGGCGGCAGGTCGTCGGGGACGTCGATGACGAAGGTGCCCCGGTCGGCCCCGGCGACGACCCGTCGCTCCACCTGCGCCACGAGGCGGGGCAGGAGGTGGAGCGGCTGGGCGTGCACCGTGAGCCGGCCCACGTTGATGCGCGAGGCGTCGAGCAGCTCGGTGATCAGGCGGGTGACCCGGTCGGCGTCGGCCTCGATCGTCTCCAGCATGAGGCGCTTCTGGTCGTCGGTGAACCGGTCCCAGTTGCGCAGGAGGGTCGAGGAGAAGCCCTTGACACCGGTGAGCGGGGAGCGCAGCTCGTGCGCGACGGTCGTGAGCAGCGCGGCGCTCTCGGCCTCCGCGCGGCGGCGCCCCTCGGCGTCGCGCAGCCCCACGACGACGGCCCGCACGCGGTCGCCGGCCTTGCCCCGGACGTACTTCGCGGTGACGAGCACCTCGCGGCCCGACGGGAGCATGAGCAGCCGCTCGCGGTGACCGGTGCGGGTGGCGAGGCCCCCCCACGGGTTGGTGAGCTCCCACCACGACGCGCCGTCGAGGTCCTGCAGCGGCACGGCCTCGCGGATGTCCTGGCCGAGGACGTCGGACGCGCGCAACCCGGTGATCCGCTCGGCGTGGGAGTTCATGAAGCGCACGGTGGCCTCGTCGCCGATCGCGGCGATGAGTCCGTCGGGGATGAACTCCAGGCCGTTGGCGGCCAGGTCGTCGGGAACCCTGAACGGCTGCGGCATGGCGCGCACGCTACCGGGCGGAGGGGCAGTCGTCGTGCTGACCTGCCGACGCGTAGAGGCAGACGGTCGCGGCCATCGCGAGGTTGAGCGACTCGGCGCGACCGTGGATCGGCACCCGGACGACCTCGTCGCAGGCCGCCCGAACCTCCTCGTCCAGGCCCCAGGCCTCGTTGCCCATGACCCAGCAGTGCGGCACCGAGAGGTCGGCGTCGGGCAGCAGCGTGGTGCCGGCACCGTCCGCGGCATACGTGCGGATGCCGTGCGACGACAGCGTCGCGAGCGTCGCGGCGACGTCGAGGCCGGTGACGACGGGGAGGTGGAACAGCGAGCCGGCGGTGGACCGCACGACCTTGGGCGACTCGACGTCGACGGACGCCTCGCTGACGAGGACCGCGTCGGCGCCCGCGGCGTCGGCACCCCGGATGACGGTGCCGGCGTTGCCGGGGTCGCGCACGTGGGTGAGCAGCACGAGCAGGCGCGGGCGGGCCGCGAGGACGTCGGCGAGGGTGGGGGCGTCGCTGTCGACGACCGCGAGCACCCCCTGGGGGGCGTCGGTCCCGGCCATCGCGGCCAGCACCTCGGGGGTCACCTCGTGGACCCACAGGCGCGCGGCGCGAGCGGGCTCGACGATGTCGTCGGCATAGCGCTCGAGGGCCTCGGAGGTGACGTACACGTCGCGCACGCGCGACCCGGCATACCGGACCGCCTCGCGCACGCCCTGGGGTCCCTCGACGGCGAAGCGGCCGGTGCGCGCACGCACCGACCGCTTCGACAGCGCCCGCACCGACCGGACCCGGTCGGCCCGGGGGTTGGTCAGCACTGGTGCGAGGTTCAGGCGGAGGCCTTGGCGGGCTCGCGAGCCGGCTGGTTGGCCTTCGAGATCTCGACGAGCGCGGTGAACGCGGCCTCGTCGTTGACCGCGAGCTCGGCGAGCATGCGACGGTCGACCTCGATCTCCGCGGCCTTCAGGCCCTGGATGAACCGGTTGTAGGTCATGCCGTTCGCGCGGGCCGCGGCGTTGATCCGCTGGATCCACAGGCGACGGAAGTCACCCTTGCGGGCCCGGCGGTCGCGGTACGCGTAGCCGAGGCTGTGCTGGACCTGCTCCTTGGCCTTGCGGTACAGGCGGGACCGCTGGCCCCGGTAACCGCTGGCTCGCTCGAGAACGACCCGGCGCTTCTTCTGGGCGTTGACCGCCCGCTTCACGCGTGCCACGTGAGTACTCCTTGCTTCTGTACGAACATCTGGTGGGTGGAGTCGGCTCAGCGGCCGAGGAGCTTCTTGACCTTCTTGAGGTCGCCCTTCGAGACGAGGATGTCCTTGCTCAGGGCGCGGGCCTTCTGGGGCGTCTTCTCGTGGAACTTGTGGACGTGGCCGGCCTGCTCGCGCATGATCTTGCCCGAGCCGGTGACCCGGAAGCGCTTCTTGGCGCCGCTGTGCGTCTTGTTCTTCGGCATGGTGCCGATCTCCTTGTGTCTCGGTGGTGCGGGCGTGCGGGGGACGTCTTGGGTCAGGCGGTCGTGTCCGGCTCGGCGTCGGAGGCCTCCGCCGTCTCGGCGGCCTCCGCCGTCTCGGCGGTCTCCGCCGTCTCGCCCGTGTCGGTCGCGGTGCCGTCGAGGTCGCCGTGCTCGGTCGCGAGGTCGACCGTGTCCAGGTCGGCGTCCACGTGCTCGTCGCGGTGCTCGTCGGCGTGCGCGCCGGTGCCGGACTCGTCGCGCCGGCGGCGCTGCTCGGCCATGGCCTGGGCCTTCTTCTTCGTCGGCGCGATGACCATGACCATGTTGCGGCCGTCCTGCTTGGGGGCCGACTCCACGGTGCCGAGCTCGAGGACGTCCTCGGCGAGGCGCTGGAGCAGGCGGAAGCCCAGCTCGGGACGCGACTGCTCGCGACCACGGAACATGATCGTCACCTTGACCTTGTCGCCACCCTTGAGGAAGCGCTCGACGTGGCCCTTCTTGGTGCCGTAGTCATGCGGGTCGATCTTCGGGCGGAGCTTGATCTCCTTGATGACCGTGTTGACCTGGTTCTTGCGTGCTTCGCGTGCCTTCATGGCGGCTTCGTACTTGTACTTGCCGAAGTCCATGAGCTTGGCGACCGGCGGCTTCGCCATC
>DATITJ010000160.1:0-1653 GCA_035467935.1 Ornithinibacter sp. | reverse complement strand
TCCACCCCCTCCGCCTTGATCGCCGGATCGCCGGACGGGTCGGCGTCCTTCGCGAAGACGGCCAGGTTGTACGTGCCCTCCGGGATGGAGACCGGGTCGGTGACCGTTCCCGGTTCGAAGTCGGTGAGGAGCGCCTCGTCCTCCGTGTACGTGGTGTCGGCCGACGCGTAGACGTCGACCGTGAGGCCGGGGACGCCGTGGAAGACGACGACGGAGGCATCGGTGGCAGCTGCGGCCGGCGTCGCGAAGACGGCGAGAGGCAGCGCCGCGACGGCAAGGGCCGCGGCTCCGGCGAGGGCTGTGCGCATGATCAATTCCCTTCAGTGGAGTGGTGTGACAACACCACTTCTTCTGTCTGGAGGGCCGCTTCGGATGCACGTCGAACGTTCGGAACGCCGAGAATCTGCGCGGTGATCGCGGAGGTGGTGGCTGTGGCAGCCACGCCCGCGCTCACGGCAGGGCGAGGGCGGGCTCCGGGGCCGGGCACGGGTCGGGGCCGCCGATGCGGCGCAGCAGCGGCTGCGAGGCCGCGGCCAGCACCGCCGCACCGACGCCCCCAGTGACGGTGACCGCGAACGCCCCCGGGTGACCGTGCACGTCGGCGAGGCGTCCCGCGACCGCCGAGCCGACGGCATACCCGATGCCGGTGGCGCCGGCGAGCAGGGTCATGGCGGCGCCGACCCGCTGCACGGGTGCGGCCCGCTCGCCGAGCATGAAGACGCTGATCATGTAGGGCGCGACGACGAAGCCGAGCACGAGGACCACCGCGAACAGCTGGGGGATCGTGTCGGTGGCGAGCAGGGGCACCGACAACAGGGCGAGGCCGATCGCGGCGACGAGAACGCGGGACGCGTAGCCGAACCGCGGTGGCAGCGCGGCCACGGCGAGGCCGGCGACGACGGAGCCGACCCCGAGCGAGGCGTGCACGAGACCGGCGACACCCGCCTGCCCGGCGACCGTCGCGAGCACGGTGGTGCCGGTCTGGATCGAGCCGAAGACGACCCCGATGAGCAGCTGGGCGACGAGGAGCACCACGAATGCCGTCGTGATGAGGCGCACCCCCGCGTGCGCCGTGGGGCGGTGTGCGTGGGTGAGCCGCGCGGTCGGATGGAGCGCGAAGGCGCAGCCGAAGACGAGGAGGATCGACGCCGCGATGACGAGCGCGAGCTCGGGGCTGGCGACGACGACGAGCAGTCCGAGCAGGGCCGGGCCGAGCACGAACGACGCCTCGTCGGCCGCGCCCTCGTAGGAGAAGGCGGCCTCCATCAGGCGGGGCTGGTGGTGCTCCTGCTCGCGGGTGATGGGGCGCCAGCGCACCCGGGCGAGGGGGCCGATCTGCGGCATGGCGGCACCGGCGAGCGCGGCCGAGCTGATGACGATCCATGGCGCGATCTCGGCACCGGCCAGGGCGACCAGGGCGACGAGCCCGACGCCGCCGAGGGCCGACTGCACCAGGACCACGGGTCGCTGCCCGACGCGGTCCGCGAGGGATCCGGCGACCGGTGCGCCGACGGCATTCGCCACGGCGAGGGCACCGGCGGCGGCACCGCCCAGAGCGTAGGAGCCGGTCGTGTCGGCGACGAGGAGGAGCGTGCCCATCTGGGCCATCGCGAGCGGCAGGCGTCCGATGAAGGCGACGGCGACGTAGAGGGG
>DATITJ010000159.1:0-3854 GCA_035467935.1 Ornithinibacter sp. | reverse complement strand
TGCTGAGCACGGCGCTGGGTGCCGCCAAGGACGCCCTGACCCGCACCTACGTCTCGCTGGCCTCGAGGCGCCACGTCACCTCGCTCGACCTCTCCGCGCTCTTCGGCGGCACGACGGCCTGAGCCGCCGCACGGCATCCGGCGCAGCCACCCGCCGGTCCACCCGGTCGAGCACCCGCCCGAGCCCGCGTCAGCGCGCCGGCCGCACCGTCCCGACGCACTCGCCGAACCCGACGACGGTGCCGTCGGCGCCCGGTGCCGTCGCACGCAGCACGATCGTGTCGCCGTCCTCGAGGAACGTGCGTGGCGACCCGTCGTCGAGGGTCAGCGGCTCGGTGCCGCTCCACGTCAGCTCGAGGAAGCACCCCCGGGTGCGCCGGTCGGGACCCGAGATCGTGCCCGACCCGAACAGGTCACCGCTGCGCAGCGTCGCGCCGTTGGCCGTCAGGTGCGCGACCATCTGCGCCGGCGACCAGTACATGTCGCGGAACTCCGGGCGCGACACGACCGTGCCGTTCCAGTCGACCTCCACGTGCACGTCGAGGCCGTATGCCGTCCCCGCACCGTCGTCGGTCGGCTCGCCGCGCAGGTAGGGGAGCGGCTCGGGGTCCTGCCAGGGCAGCGGCACGCGCGCCGCCCGCAGCGCGTCGGTCGTGACGACCCACGGCGAGATCGACGTCGCGAACGACTTGCCGAGGAACGGCCCGAGCGGCACGTACTCCCACGCCTGCAGGTCGCGCGCCGACCAGTCGTTGAGCAGCACGACGCCGAACAGGTGCTCGTCGGCGTCCGCGATCGGCACCGGCTCGCCGAGGCGGGTGCCACCGCCCACGACGAAGCCCAGCTCGGCCTCGATGTCGAGCCGCGCGGAGGGGCCGAACACCGGGGCCGGCTCGGTCGGGGGCTTGCGCTGGCCGCTGGGGCGCACGACGTCGGTGCCGGAGACGACGACGGTGCCGGAGCGCCCGTGGTACCCGATGGGCAGGTGCTTCCAGTTGGGGGTGAGCGGCTCGGAGTCGGGGCGGAAGATGCGCCCGACGTTGGTCGCGTGGTGCTCGCTGGCGTAGAAGTCGACGTAGTCGGCGACCTCCACCGGCAGGTGCATCGTGACGTCGGCCAGGGGCAGGAGGTGCGGCTCCACGACGTCCCGGTGCGCCAGGTTCGTCAGCTGCTCGGTCAGCCACGTGCGGGCGGCGCTCCACGCCTCACGGCCCTCGTCGAGGAACGCGTTGAGCGAGGGGCCACGCCACACGACCGCCGACTCCATTCCCGCGTGCTCGGCGCACGCAGCGAGGTCGAGCACGTGGTCACCGACGCGCACGCCCACGCGACGCTCGCCGTCACCGGTCGAGAACACGCCGTAGGGGAGGTTGTGCACGCCGAACGGGTGGTCGGTAGGGAGGTCGAGCCAGGTCATGGCGGTCCTTCGGTCGGTCGGGTCGGGATGGACGGCGTCGGCGGCAACGCCACTGCGAGAACGGAACAGGAGGTCAGAAGGCGTCGAGCAGGCCGAGCGTGGCCAGCTCACCGAGGGGGTCGGTCACGGTGCAGCACCCGTATGCCGTGAAGGACTCGCGCACCCGGCTCGCCGTGGCGTCGGGCCAGGCGGCGACGAGCTCGGCCAGGGCGGCGCCGTCACGCAGGGCGAGGAGGGCGGCGACCTCTTCGCGCCCCGCACCGGACCTCGCCGCCGAGGTGGCGAGCAGCACGTTGAGGAGTCCGTGGTTCTCCTCGGGGACGCCCTCGGCCTCGTAGGTGCCGCGGACCGCGTGGTGCAGGCCGCCCGTGAGCTTGAAGGGGACGCCCAGCTCGTTGGTCATCACGAGGAACGCCGCGACCTCGTCCTCGTCGGGCCAGGGCCACGTGGGCGTCGGCCCGGTGCGCAGCTTGGCGACGACGCGCCGCCCGTCGTGCACGGCTGCGCGGATGTCGGCGAGGGCGGCGTCGTGGTCGTCACCGCGCGGCACCTCGAGGGCGACGGCGAGGTCGTCGAGGCCGAGCTCGCGCCACCCGTCGTGCCACGCCAGCTCGGCACCGACGACGCGCACGCGCGGCTCCTCGTGCAGGGCGTCCACGCCGGCGGTCAGCAGCGTGGGCTCGGCGCCGGGACGCGCCACGAGCACGACGTCGAGGGCCGCGTCACCGGTGCCCCTCCCGGCGCGCGCGGCCTCCTCCTCGAGCACCGCCACGAGGTCGGCGACCCCGGAGGCCGGGACGAGCAGCGGACCGACGGCGGCGGCGTAGGCCGAGTTGCGGTGGGCCGCATGGGCGCGCACCGCCATCGGCAGCGGCACGGCCGCGGGCGGGAACACGGCCGCGTCGTCGACGAGCCCCCGCAGGAGGGGCGCGTCCGCGGAGCCGGGTGCGTCCGCGTGGTCCTTCGTCGTCGAGGGCATGCGGGCAGGCTATCGAAGCGCGCCGCGGTGTCACTCCCGGCGCCCGGTCGCTGCACACTGTGCGCAGCTCCTCCGGGTCCGGACCGCGCGATGTGACCAATCTGCCGCCGCGCGGCGGCGAGGCTGTCCGCCACGGCCGGGCACGGCATACGCTCTCCGGACCGGTCGCCCGGCGCCGCTGAGCACTGCGGCGCGCCCACGACCTCCGACCGACCCGACCACAGCGAGGTGGACGACAGCAGTGGCGCACTACCAGTCGATGGGCAGCATCCCCCCGAAGCGGCACACCCAGCACCGCCGCCCCGCGAGGCGCGGGCTGCTCGGCGAGCTCTACTCCGAGGAGCTCATGGGCGAGGAGGGGTTCAGCTCCGACTCCTCGCTGCTCTACCACCGCAACATCCCCTCGACGGTGGCGGAGTACCGCGAGTGGGCCGTCGGCGACCTCGCCACGACGGCCAACCACCCCCTGCTGCCGCGGCACCTGAAGCCCCACGACCTCTTCCCGGCGAACGGCGTCAAGGACACCGACGTCGTCACCGGCCGGCGCCTGCTGCTCGGCAACGGCGACGTGCGGCTGTCCTACGCCGTGGCCGGTGCGACGAGCCCGTGGTACCGCAACGGCATCGGCGACGAGTGTGTCTACGTCGAGCGCGGGCGGGCGAGGGTCGAGACCGTGTTCGGTGCGTTCGAGGTGGGGGAGGGCGACTACGTCGTCATCCCGAGGGCGACGACCCACCGCTGGATCCCCCAGCGCTCCACGCAGGACCCGCTGCGCACGATCTGCATCGAGGCGAGCAGCCACATCGCGCCGCCGAGGCGCTACCTCAGCAAGTACGGCCAGTTCCTCGAGCACAGCCCCTACTGCGAGCGCGACCTGCGCCTGCCCCGGGGCCCGCTGCTCGCCGAGGACATCGGGGAGGACCCCGACGCGACGTCCGAGGTCCACATCAAGCACCGTGGCGGCGGAGCGGCCAGCAGCGGCGGCATCGTCGGCACGGTGCACGTGACGCCCTTCCACCCGCTCGACGTCGTCGGCTGGGACGGCTGCCTCTACCCCTACGTGTTCAACGTGCGGGACTTCGAGCCGATCACCGGCCGCATCCACCAGCCCCCGCCGGCCCACCAGGTCTTCGAGGGCTGGAACTTCGTCATCTGCAACTTCGTGCCGCGCAAGGTCGACTACCACCCGCTCGCGATCCCGGTGCCCTACTACCACGCCAACGTCGACAGCGACGAGGTCATGTTCTACGTCGACGGCGACTACGAGGCGCGCAAGGGCTCGGGCATCGGCATGGGCTCGGTCTCGCTGCACCCTGGCGGTCACGTCCACGGTCCGCAGCCGGGGGCCGCGGAGGCCTCGATCGGCAAGGAGTACTTCGACGAGCTCGCCGTCATGGTCGACACGTTCCGCCCGCTCGAGCTCGGCGAGGCCGGGCGCGCGTGCGACGACGGGGTCTAC
>DATITJ010000158.1:0-4051 GCA_035467935.1 Ornithinibacter sp. | reverse complement strand
GGCGCTCCGGACACTCGCCCACGATCGTCGCCCGCAGCGCCACCCCGGGGTCGAGGAGCGCCCGCGCACCGCGGAGCACCGACAGGGTTGCGAGCGGACGCTTGCGCGCCACCAGGCGCATCGCCGACACGACGTGCACCGGCCGGCGGACGCCGCCGGGTGCCGCGTCCCGGGGGTCGTCGCCGGCATCCGCCCCCTCCCGCCACCACGTGACGTCCACGCCGTTGGGGACCACCTCGACCCGGGCGTCGCCCGCGGCCGCGGCGACGCGGGTGGCCGCCATGCGCGAGACGGCGTTGAGCGCGACCCCCCGACTCGACCAGCGCGCCAGGTGGCCCAGGGCGCGGAACACCGACGCCGACCGGTCGATGACGCAGTGGAAGGTGGCCGTCACGGGCAGTCCCGCGTCGAGAGCGACGGGCACGAGGTCGGTCGCGAAGGGGCTCACGACGCCGAGGTGCGCGTGCGCGACGTCGAAGCGGCCGGCATCCAGCCGTCGCCGCACCTCTCGCGGGGCGAAGGGGCTGACGGGGATGCCGCCCGGCAGCGGGATCGCGAGGCGGTGCACCGTGACCCCGTCGTCACCTCGGGTGGTCGCGCCGCCGCGCTCGCCGTCGGGACCGGTCGTCGCGGTGAGGACCTCCACCTCGTGGCCCGCGGCGACGAGGTGGCGGGACAGGTCGCGCACCTGGCTCTCGATGCCCCCGAGGCGTGGCGGGTAGCAGTCGGTGAGCATCGCGACCTTCACGGGCCGACAGCCTGCCATGCGCGAGGATGGTCGGCGATGTCCCGAACGATCGTGGCGTTCCACGCCCACCCCGACGACGAGGCCCTGCTCACGGCCGGCACGATGGCGCGCCTGGCCGCCGAGGGCCACCGTGTCGTGCTGGTGCTGGCCACCGACGGCGGCGCGGGGCTCGCAGCCCCCGAGCTGAGCCGCGACGGTGCCCTCGGCGCCCGGCGCCTGCACGAGGCCCGGCGGTCCGCCGAGGTGCTCGGCGTCGCCCGCGTGGAGTGGCTCGGCTACGCCGACAGCGGCAGCGGGCCCGAGCCGGAGCCCGACACGCCCGGCCTCACCCGGTTCTGCAGCGCCTCGCTCGACGAGGCCGCCGAGCGGCTCGCCGCCGTGCTGCGCACCGAGCGGGCCGACCTGCTCATCTCCTACGACGCCAACGGCGGCTACGGCCACCGCGACCACGTGCGCGTCCACGAGGTGGGGGCCCGCGCGGCCCGGATCGCCGGCACCCCCCGGGTGCTCGAGGCGACGGTGCCACGCGACACCATCGTGCGGGCCGTGCGAGCGGTGGCGCGGGTCCACCGCTTCCCCGCGGAGTTCGACCCGGCGTCCTTCGAGCGGGCCTTCTCCGCGCGTGCCGACATCACCCACCGCATCGACGTGCGCCGGCACGTGCGGGCCAAGCGCGAGGCGATGCGGGCGCACGCCTCCCAGGCGACCGGCGGCGGCGCGGCATCCGTCGGTGCCGGCGGCCAGACCGGCGACCGCACCCTCGCGGCCTTCCTTCGCATCCCCCGGCCCCTCTACGCTCTCGTGTTCAGGCGGGAGTGGTTCCGCGACCCGGCCCTGCCGGCGGGGGGACCGGTGCGCACCGAGATCTTCGAGGGGGAGTCGTGAGCTCGCACGGGAGGAGGGTGCTGCAGGCCGTCATCGGGCTGGGCCTGGCCGCGGCGCTCCTCATCTGGGGCCTGCCGCACTTCGCCAAGACCACGTGGGGTGAGATCTGGGGGGTCATCACGACCATCCCGCCCAGCCACGCCGTCGGCTACCAGCTGCTGATGCTCTTCGGCCTGTGGTGCTACACGTTCACCTTCACGGGCTCGCTGCCCGGGCTCGGCCACGGCAAGGCCCTCATCGTCAACCTCTGCGGTTCCTCGGTGTCCAACCTGCTGCCGGGCGGCGGGGCCGTCGGGCTCGCGGCGACCTACGCGATCTGCCGCTCCTGGGGCTTCTCCCGCCGGGCCACGTCGACCTCGGTCATCGTGACGGGGGTCTGGAACGTCCTCGCCCGGATCGCCCTCCCCGTCGTCGCGATCGGCGCGCTGTGGTTCGGCGGGGTCACCCTGCCGCACGTCCTGACGGACCTGGCGCTCGCCGGCATGATCACCGGGCTCGCCATCCTCGGCGCGCTCATCTCGATCATGGCGAGCGAGCGGGCGGCGCAGGCGATCGGCCGCGGGCTCGACGCGGTCATCGGGCCGGTCATCCGCCGCCGCCACAAGAGCTCGACGGTGCGCGTCGACGAGCTCGTCCACGACCTGCGCGCTCGGATCAACGACGTCGTCGCGAGCGGCTGGTGGTCGATGTCGCTCGGCATGATCGGGTTCTTCGCCGCCTACTACGTGCTCTTCGTCCTCATCATGCGGGGGACGGGCGTCACCCTGCCCCTCAACCTGCTCTTCGCGGCCTTC
Organism: Ornithinibacter sp.; assembly: GCA_035467935.1. Classification (GTDB taxonomy): domain Bacteria; phylum Actinomycetota; class Actinomycetes; order Actinomycetales; family Dermatophilaceae; genus Fodinibacter. The sequence continues at coordinate 1,624 of DATITJ010000158.1, read as the reverse complement.
GCGATCGGGCGCCTCCTCACGACCATCGGCGTCACCCCGGGAGGGGTCGGCGTCACCGAGACGGCGACCTCGGCCGTGCTCATCGCGTGGGGGGCCGACAACGCCGGGGCGACTGCCGGGGTCGTGCTCTTCTCGATCTTCACGCACCTCATGGAGGTGCCGCTCGGGGCCCTGGGGTGGATGCTGTGGACCGCGAGCCCCAAGGTCGACCCGCCGCACGACGGCGAGGAGCCCGCCCTCGCGGGCGCCGCCACCTGACCGCACCGCGCCCACCGGATGCCGTGCGCACCCTGCGTGGCGCCTGCACCCCGACGCTGGGGTCGGGTCAGGCCTGCTCGCGCAGGAAGACCATCGCCATCGGGGTCTGCTCGCTGCCCTGGCCGAGCGGGTTGTCGGCGAACATCTCCTCGAAGCGCGTCCAGTCCCCCGGCACGTCGGAGCCGAGGACGTTGCGGCCGATGTCGTTGGCGTCCATGACCACGGTGCCGCCGAAGGTCGAGCGCCACGGCTCCGGGACGCGCTGGCGGATGGCCGCCGACAGCCGCGCGGCGACGGCATCCGGCTCCGCGGGCGCCAGCTTGGCCGAGACGTTCGACGGGTACGCGGAGTACTCCGTGGGGCCGTCGATCGCGTTGATGTCGTTGCCCACGAGCTCGTAGAACAGGCCCTTGCGGCCGATGACCTTGCCCACGGCGCCACCGGCCGCGGCGTAGAGCACCCGCGGCAGGCCGGCCTCCTGGATGGCGAGCTGCATCGTGAAGGGGCTGCCCAGGCCGATGCCGGCGGGGGTGCGCGTGACGTAGCGCGACAGCACCCGCGCCGGGCGGCCGACCTTGATGTCCCAGACGAAGTAGGAGCGGCCCTGGGTGATCGCCACGACCTTCTCGGACAGGAAGAACCACCACGGGCCGCGGGTCGCCGCGTCGTGCTCGGGGCCGGCCGCCGGCAGGCCGGCGAAGAACCGGTCGACGTGCTCGAGGACGCGGGCGTCGAGGTCGTCGGCGCGGCTGAACAGCTCGGTGCGCACGGGGTAGCGACGCACGTCCTCGCCGAGCGAGGTGACGAGGTCGAGGGGGCGACCGGCATTCGGCTCGTAGTCGGTCTTGACGTGGGCGGCCTTCGCCGCGGCGGCCGCCTCGGCGTCCACGTCGTGCTCGTCGATGAACTCGCGCATCCACAGCTCGAGGTTGATCAGCCGCCAGAACGTCATCGTGTCGACGTCGTTGGCACCCTTGATCCAGCCCTCGAAGGCCGCGATGACCTCGGTCTGGTTCACGTAGGGACGGTTGGCGAAGGACTCGCTGAGGAAGATGTTGTAGAAGTGGTTCTTCAGGCGCATGAACCACTCGACCTGCGGCGTCGTGAAGCCGATCTTGTTGCGGCGGCGGTTGATCGACTCGGGCAGCAGGCCGCGGGTGGCGTCGCGCAGCACGCGCTTGTTCCAGCCGTCCTTGATGATCGCCTCGTCGGACAGGCTGAAGACGAACTTCAGCACCTCCTTGTCGAGGAACGGCACGCGCCCCTCGAGCGAGAAGCGCATGGTGTTCTTGTCCTCGTAGCGCAGCAGGCTGGGCAGCGAGTTGTGGAACAGGTCCTCGACGAGGCGCTTCTTGAGGTTCGCGCC
>DATITJ010000157.1:0-1932 GCA_035467935.1 Ornithinibacter sp. | reverse complement strand
GAAGGTGCCGACGGCGCTGGCCAGCACGGGCAGGCCGTGCCGGCGGGCCAGGAGGGCGTTCTGCGAGGCCGTCGCGGAGCGGTAGGTCAGGGCCACGGCGTCGTGGCGCGCCATGAGGCCGGCGATGCGGTCGGCGGGCACGTAGCCGCCGTGCACCTCGACGCGGCCCTCGAGGCGCGGGTCGGCGGCCTGCTCGCGCACGCCGCGGCCGGCATCCCCCCACAGCTCGCCGGCGACGGTGAGCCGGATGCCGGGCACGTCGCGCAGCGCGTCGACGAGCAGGTCGACACCCTTGTAGTCACGCACGATGCCGAGCGAGAGCAGGCGCACGTCGGTGTCGTCGGTGGCGCGCTCGGGGCGTGGCTCGGGGTCGCCGCCGGGCCGGTGCGGCGGGAGGTCGAGCTCCTTGACGTGGGTCGCGCCGAGCGCCGCCGCGAGGCTGGCCTGCTCGTCGGAGTGGACGACGACGGCGTCGACCCGGCGCAGGAGGGCCTCCATGAGCTGCCGGTCGCCGGGGTGGCCCTCGTGCGGGAGGACGTTGTGGGCGATGACGACGGTGCGCGGGCCGCGCCCCGTGCTCGAGGTGCGGCCGACCCCGGCGGCGCGCAGCACCGCCAGGTGCGCGGGGACGACGGCGGGGATGACGTGGACGACCACGACGACGTCGACGTCGCGCAGCCGGCGGCCGGTGCGCACCCACGTGTCGGGGCGGGCCCACGACAGCACGCGCAGGGTGCGCGGGAACGGCTCGACGTCGGGGCTGCCGCCGGGCACGGCCTGCTCGCCGGGGTGGAGCGCCGACGGGTAGAGGTGGCTCCACGACACGAGCGTGACGTCGTGGCCGGCCTCGGCGAGCTCGTGCGCGAGGGTCGTCGTGTGCGCCGCGACGCCGCCCTTGTAGGGGTGGGTCGGCCCGATGAGCGCGACCTTCAGCGACGCTCCCGAGTCGGCGGACGGCATCCGGCCGAGGTCCATGGGGGCGCCGGATCGGCCGTCAGACACCGTCTCTCGACCTCACCACGAGGTCCGAGAGCAGGGCCAGCGAGGCGATCATGATGCCGCTGACGATGAGCAGCACGGTGCTCGCCGGGAAGTAGAACGGGTGCCGCACCATGTCGACCACGGCCTTGACGACGCCGATGAGGATCATCCACAGCGCCGGGGGCATGAGCACCTTGAGCGGGTCGAAGTACATGACCATGCGCAGCACCTGGAGGATGTACCGGTACGCGTCGTTGACGAAGTGGAACTTGCTGACGCCGGCTCGCTTGGCATAGCTCGTCTCGATGTACTTGATGTCGTGCTGGTTGGACAGGAACGCGATGGTGATCGTCGTGACGCACGAGAACCCGGCCGGCAGCAGGCGCAGGTAGGGCAGGGAGACGTCGCGGCGGAAGGCGCGCAGGCCCGAGTTGAGGTCGGGGATCCTGGACTTGGTGAGCCACTCGGCGATCTTGCGGATCAGCCACTTCGCGGGCACGCGCGCCCATTTGTGGGTGCCCTCCTCGGTCGTGCGCGCGCCGACCACCTGGTCGTAGGACGCGTCGTCGCGCAGGGTCCGCACGAGGTCGGGGATCTTCTCGTTCTCGTAGGTCATGTCGGCGTCGGTCCACACGACGATCTCGCCGCGGGACTGCTGGGTGCCGATGCGCCGGGCCGTGCCGGAGCCGCCGTTGCGGCGGAACGGCAGGATGCGCAGGTGCGGGTGGCGCCGCTGAGCGTGGCGGAGCACGTCGAGGGTGTCGTCGGTGCTGGCGTCGTCGATGCAGAGCAGCTCGTAGGTGAACTCGCTGGCGGCCATCGTCGCGGTGATGCGCTCGATCTCCTGCAGCACGTGGGCGCCCTCGTTGTAGCAGGGCAGCACGATCGTGACGTAGGGGCGCGGGCCGGGTCCGCTGCCGTCGTCCTCGATCGGGTATGCCGGGTGCCCGG
>DATITJ010000156.1:0-3237 GCA_035467935.1 Ornithinibacter sp. | reverse complement strand
ACACTAGGGCGTCCGCCCGCGCACGCTCGACGACGTCCATGACCTCGTCCTCGGACAGGGCCCCCACCCGCAGGAACACCGGCTCGTCGCGCGTGCAGTCGACGATCGTCGACGCGAGGCCACCGGCGACCGGGCCGCCGTCGAGGTAGAACTCCACGGCCGCGCCGAGCTGGGTGGCGGCCTCGACGACGGTGCGAGAGGCGGGGTGGCCGGTGCGGTTGGCACTGCTCACCGCCATGGGGCCGACCTCCGCGAGCAGCGCGAGCGCGACGGGGTCGTCCGGCATCCGTAGGGCCACCGTGCCGCCGGTCTCCCCGAGGTCCCACATCAGTGACGGCTGTGCCCGCAGGATCACCGTGAGCGGGCCGGGCCAGAACGCCCGGACCAGGGCGCGGGCGTAGCCCGGGACGTCGGTGGCGAGGCCGTCGATCGTGCGCACCTCGGGCACCAGCACGGGGGGCGGCATGTCGTTGCCCCGGCCCTTGGCCGCGAGGAGGTCGTGGACGGCATCCGAGCAGAACGCGTCGGCGCCGATGCCGTAGAGCGTGTCGGTCGGCAGCACCACGAGCTTGCCGTCCCGAACCCCGGCGGCGGCCTTGGCGATGCCGTCGGCCCGTCCGTGGTCGGTCGTGCAGTCGAAGACGGGGCTCATGGGGGCCAGCCTAGGGTCCCGGATTCGTCTGCACCGACACGGCTCACCGGCGCCGTCCGGGCCTAGGGTCGGATGGCGACCGGGTACCCGCCCGGACGGACACCATCACGAGAGGACAGGACACATGCGTGGATCTGGTCTGATCTGGACGATCGTCGGCGTGCTGGTCATCGTCGCCCTGCTGCTCTTCATCCTGCCGCGACTCTGACCGCGGGCGCGGGCGCACGGTCGAGCCGGACGCCGGTCAGCGCCGCGGTCCCCGCACCGCCACCGTCGTGCGTGGCCGTCCGGCGAGGTCGGCGTGGTCGACGACCTCCACCCACTCGCCCGTGGCTCGCAACGCGGCCGGCAGCGAGCCGCCCTGGCTGTCCGCGTGCTCGATGACCAGCACCCCCCCGACCCGCAGCAGCGCCGCGGCCCGAGCCGCCACCGCGACGGGGACGGCGAGACCGTCGGCGGACCCCCCGTAGAGCGCGACCTCGGGGTCGTGGTCGCGCACCTCGGGGTCGACCGGCACGGCGCCCTCGGGGATGTAGGGCGGGTTGCTCACGACGACGTCCACCGCCGCCTCGAGCTCGTCGAAGGCCGTGCGCGCGTCGCCGAGCCGCATCTCGACGTCGAGCCCGAGCCGGTCGCGGTTGGCGACCGCCCAGCCGTGAGCGAGGTCGGACAGCTCGACGGCGAGCACGGTCGCCCCCGGCAGCTCGTCCTTGACGGCGAGGGCGATCGCCCCCGAGCCCGTGCACAGGTCGACGACCACGGGGGCGCCACCCGACGTGCGCGCGGCGTGCAGGGCCAGGCCGGCGGTCACCTCCGTCTCGGGACGCGGCACGAAGACACCGGGGCCGACGGCGAGGGTGATCCGCCGGAAGTGCGCGACGCCCGTGAGGTGCTGGAGCGGCACGCGCGTCGCGCGCTCGGCGACCAGGCCGGCATACGCCTCCGGCTCCGGCGCACCGAGCACCATCGCCCGGCGCACCTCGGCGGTGTCGACGCCCAGGGCGTGCGCGGCAAGGGCCACGGCGTCCACCTCCGGGGACGGGATACCGGCCTCCGCGAGCCGACCGGTCGCCTCCCGCACCGCGCTACGCAGGTCGCTCACCGGTCGGCGATCGCGGCGAGGCGGGCCGCCTCGTCGGCGTCGACGCAGGACTGGATCACCGGGTCGAGTTCGCCGTCGAGGACGGTGTCGAGGTTGTGCGCCTTGAACCCGGTGCGGTGGTCGCTGATCCGGTTCTCGGGGAAGTTGTAGGTGCGGATGCGCTCGGAACGGTCGACGGTGCGCACCTGGCTGTTGCGGACGGTGGCGTCGGCGGCGTGGCGCTCGTCCATCGCGACCTGGTGCAGCCGGGCGCGGAGCACGCGCATCGCGGCCTCGCGGTTCTGCAGCTGCGACGTCTCGTTCTGGCAGGAGACCACCAGGCCGGTCGGCAGGTAGGTGATCCGCACGGCCGAGTCGGTGGTGTTCACGCTCTGGCCGCCGGGGCCGCTCGAGCGGAAGACGTCGATGCGCAGGTCGTTGGGGTCGATCGTCACCTCGACCTCCTCGGCCTCGGGCATGACCCAGACACCAGCGGCGCTCGTGTGGATGCGGCCCTGGCTCTCGGTGACGGGCACCCGCTGCACGCGGTGCACCCCACCCTCGAACTTCAGCCGGGCCCACGGCGCCTCCCCCGGCGCGGCGTTCCCGCGGGCCTTCACCGAGACGCGCACGTCCTTGTAGCCGCCGAGGTCGGACTCGGTGGCGTCGAGCACCTCGGTGCGCCAGCCCCGGCGCTCCGCGTGGCGGAGGTACATGCGCAGCAGGTCGCCGGCGAACAGGGCCGACTCCTCACCGCCCTCCCCCGCCTTGACCTCGAGGATGACGTCGCGGTCGTCGTCGGGGTCACGAGGGATCAGCAGCCGGCGCAGCCGGTCCTCGGCGGCGGTGAGCGTGGCCTCGAGGGCGGGCAGCTCCTCGGCGAAGGAGGCGTCGTCGCGGGCGAGCTCACGCGCCGCCTCGACGTCCCCGCGGGCACGGACCCAGGCGTGGTGCGCAGCGACGGTCGGGCCGAGCGCGGCATACCGCTTGTTGACCTCGCGGCTGCGGTCGGGGTCGGACGCGACCACCGGGTCGGCCAGCTCGCGCTCCAGCGCCGCGTGCTCGGCGACGAGGGCCTGCGCGGACTCGAGCACGGGGTGCCTCCTGGGCGGTCGTCGGGTGCGGTGTCGGGGTGGGGCGGTCGCCCGCCTTCCAACGGTCAGCCGGGAAACGCGACGCGCCGGCCCACCCACGAGGGGGCGGACCGGCGCGTCGGAGCAGCTACTTCGCGACCTTCTTGCCGTAGCGGGCCTCGAAGCGGGCCACACGGCCACCGGTGTCGAGGATCTTCTGCTTGCCCGTGTAGAACGGGTGGCACTGCGAGCAGACGTCGGCGTGGATGGCGCCGCTCTTCGCGGTGCTGCGCGTGACGAACGTGGCGCCGCAGGTGCAGGTCACCGTCGTCTCGACGTAGTCCGGGTGGATGTCCTTCTTCACGATGTGTCTCCTTGGAGGTGTCCGGGTCGGCGGGCTCAGCACCGTGCTGCACACCCGTGGCGCCCCG
>DATITJ010000155.1:0-15335 GCA_035467935.1 Ornithinibacter sp. | reverse complement strand
GCCACGAGGAGGCCAAGTCCCGCCTCGTCGTCGCGGAGATGGACCGGCTCGGCTACACGAGCACCCGGATCGACGGCCTGGGCAGCGCGATCGGGGCGATGGGCGCGGGGGAGACGCTCATCGCGTTCGACGGGCACATCGACACCGTCGGCGTGGGCAACCCCGAGAACTGGACCTTCGACCCGTTCGAGGGCTTCGAGGACGACGTGCTGGTGGGCGGGCGTGGGGCGTCCGACCAGCTCGGCGGTGTGGTGTCCGCGGTCTACGGGGGACGGATCGCCAAGGACCTCGGACTGCTCTCGGACCGCTACACCTACCTGGTCACCGCCACGGTGCAGGAGGAGGACTGCGACGGCCTGTGCTGGCTGTACCTCATCGAGGAGGAGGGCCTGCGACCCGCGTTCGTCATCTCGACCGAGGCGACCGACAACGGCATCTACCGGGGCCACCGTGGGCGGATGGAGATCCGCGTCGACGTCGCCGGCGTCTCCTGCCACGGATCGGCGCCCGAGCGGGGCGACAACGCGATCTACAAGATGGCCGAGATCCTCCTCGACGTGCGCGATCTCAACGACCGGCTCGCCACCGACGACTTCCTCGGCAAGGGCACGGTGACCACGTCGGAGATCTTCTCCACCTCGCCGTCTCGGTGCGCCGTGCCCGACAGCTGCCGGGTGTCCCTCGACCGCCGGCTGACCCACGGCGAGACCTGGCAGGGAGCGCTGAAGGAGGTCGAGGACCTGCCCTCGGTGCGCAAGCACCGCGCCACCGTGTCCTGCTACGAGTACCGGTCGACGGCTTGGACCGGCACCGAGTACGGCCAGCAGTGCTACTTCCCGACCTGGGTGGTTCCCGAGGAGTCGCCCGAGGTGTCGGCCACCGCGCAGGCCCACCGGGCCATGTTCGGCGAGCCACGCATCGACAAGTGGACGTTCTCGACCAACGGTGTCGCGATCGCCGGGCGGCACGGCATCCCCGTGGTCGGTCTCGGCCCCGGGCGCGAGGACCAGGCGCACGCCCCCGACGAGGTGCAGTGGAAGGACGACCTCGTCAAGTGCGCCGCCATCTACAGCGTGCTGCCGTCGATCTACTGCGACCTCGAGCGCTGACGCCCGGGCCGCTTGGCATCGGCCGGTCAGCTCGCCATGACCGTTCACGCCTCACCAGGGAAAGGGAGTTCGCCGGAAAGCCCGGGGCAGTGGGCCGGGATGGCAGTAGGGTCAGCACAGCCTCAGCTTGGGGTCCATGCCCTCTCGCCAGCGAGAGGAGAAAGCTGGCCCATTGATGGACACCAACTCAGCCGGTACGAGCGCCTCGGGCCCCAGATCCGAGGCCGTCCCCGCGGTGCACAACTCGGCGGTCGACGAGGCCGCCGCCCTGCTGGGGGGCTGTGGGCAGGTGCACCTGCCGAGCGGAAGAATGTGCACCTTGCGCAACGGCCATGACGGATCCTGCGAGTTCACACCCGCCGAACTGGTGGATGCTCTGCTGGCCGACCGCAAGGCCGCCGGAGGCTGGTGACCCCAGGCTGTAGCCCGCGGCTCGCGGACGCGTTCGCCGCGGCAGCCCCCGCCCACCAGATGGCCGGGCATGCACCGGCGCCCCTGCGGCACGAGGTCGCGAGCAGGTCGCTGACGGGCTGGGGTGTCGAAACCCAGACCGGGCCGCATGGCTCGACCGTGAGAGCCCGACGTGAGACCGCGCGGACACCGCGTGACGTCACGATGACACGTTTCACATTCTCGCCTCACCGACGCCTCAACCGCGGATCCTACACTGGAGGTGCGCGTGAACCTCCGCGCACAGCCGTGCGCGTGAACCTCCGCGCACAGCCGAGAGGAATCTTCCATGTCTCTCACCACCCGCACCCTGGTCGCCACCGCAGTGGTCGCAGTCCTGCTAGCGCCGACCGCCCAGGCCGCGACGCCGGCCCCGTCCACCGAGGAGAACCTGCACACCGCGCTGCAGATCGAGGCCTTCGACTGGGCTCGTTACACGGTGTACGCCGAGCAGGCCGACAGGGAGGGCAACGCATCAGCGTCCGCCCTGTTCACGACGACGGCCGCCGAAGACCGCTACGTCCACGCGGCCGAACTGGCCGCTCCCGCTGCCCTCGTGGGCGACAACGCCCAGAACCTCCGCGCCGCCATCGACGGCGAGATCTACGAGGCGACGGTCATGTACCCCGAGTTCGCCGCGACCGCCCGCGCCGAGGGCTGCACCCGCGCCGCGCGCATCTTCAGGTCCATCGCAGGGGAGGAGATGATGCACGCCAGGAAGTACACCGTGGCGCTCTCGGCGATCACGAGGGGCCGTGGCTCGATCCCTCGGGCCTCCGGGCTGCAGTGGATCACCGTCACCCCCAAGCTCCCCGCGTGCGGTGGACAGACCCTGACGAACCTCGCCACCGCCATGCACGGCGAATCCCTCGCCACGGTCAAGTACGACCTGTTCGCGCAGGTCGCGCGCGACTCCGGCAACGCCGCTCTCGCCGACTTGTTCGCGGGTACCGCGAAGGTGGAGTTCCGCGAGCACTTCTCGGATGAGGCGAACCTCGCGGGGCTGATGCGGGACACCACGACGAACCTCGAGAACGCTGCCGCATCCGAGGACGTCGAGGCCATGGAGACCTACCCGGACTTCGCCGAAGAGGCCACCGCAGCGGGTGACCTCGACGTGGCCCGGCTCTTCGAGGAGCTGGCGATCGCCGAGGGTCTTCAGCGCGACGCCTTCCTCGCCGAGCACTGATCCACCGAACCGTCGAACGCCTCTTGGCGGCCTGAGCCGTGCTGACGACTGACAAGTGACACTGGAGGCAAGTGACACTGGACGCGGGGTCACCCGGCTGGTCCCGTCGGCTCGTCGGTGCGTGGGCTCAGCAACGCCGACCTGGGGCCTCGGGCTCCGGCGTTCAGGATCCGCGAGGAGGAGCTGGACGATCCGCAGATCGCCGTCAGGGCCGCGCTGCGGGCGCCTTCGCCCACCTGTGCGGGGCTGCCCCGCTCCCGGCGAGCTGGGGACGGCCCGACCGGCACCGCCTCAACAGGTGCGGGGAACGCCACGCCAACCGGCACACGGCTCAGCCCTGGTGGCGTGCCTGCCGGATCCACAGCCACGAGAGCAGCACCTCGAGCAGCCCAGGCCGGCGATCACCGGCTGGAGGAAGAAGTAACGCCGGAGCAGCAGCACCTGCACGACGATCCACAGCACGAGGGCTGCTCCGGCGACGAGACCGACCACACCGGCGCGGGGGTCACGACGCCACACGAACCACGCCGCGACGAGTTGAGGCACGGCGACGGTGACGACCAGCGCGGCGCCCGGCCGCACCCCGGTGCGGGGTGACCTCCCACCGCTGGTCCACCGTCGTCATGGCCGCGCTCCTTCAGCAATCCCCCCCACGGTCCTGCGGAGCGGGAGCACCGTTGCGCCGGTGTCCGCACCCTCACACCGGCGCCCGCCGGGCTCACCGTTGCGAGGCGTCCGACACCTCGCCGACGAGTTCCTCGATGACGTCCTCGAGGAAGACCACGCCGACGACGCCGCCGTCCTCGTCGACGACCCGGGCGAGGTGCGACCCCGTGGCCTGCATCGTCTGCAGCACCGACTCGACCTCGTCGTCGCGGCGCACGTTGGCCATCCGGCGCACCCGCTTGGCGGGCACCGGCTCGAGCCGCTCCCCCTCGTCGGCGTAGAGGACGTCCTTGAGGTGGAGGTACCCGTCGAGCTCACCGTCGTCGTCGACGACCGGGAAGCGCGAGTACCCGTACCGGGCGACGAGCCGCTCGATGTCGAGCGGGGTCGCGGCGCGCGTCACGGTGACGAGCGAGGAGACCGGGACCCCGACGTCGGCCGCGTCCTTGTCGCTGAACTCCAGCGCGGCGCCGAGTCGCTCGTAGTGCTCGTCCTCCACGAGACCCTCGTGGCGCGACTCGTCGAGGATGTGGGCCACCTCCTCGGCCGTGAACGCCGATGCGACCTCGTCCTTGGGCTCGACGCCGAAGAGCCGGATGAGCGCCTTGGACAGCCAGTCCATGGCGTGGATCACGGGGGCGACGACCTTGGAGACCATGACGAGCGGCGGGACGAGGATGATGGCCGCGCGGTCGGGCCGGGCGATCGAGATGTTCTTGGGGATCATCTCGCCGTAGACGACGTGGAGGAACACGACGATCGCGAGCGCGAGCACCAGCGCCACGACGTCGGCGACGACCTCGGAGACCCCGATGCCCTCGAAGAGCGGGGTGAGCGCGTGGTGCAGCGCCGCCTCGGACACCGCACCGAGGAGCACCGAGCACACGGTGATGCCCAGCTGGCACGTGGCGAGCAGGATGCCGGTGCGCTGGAGGGCGTCGAGCGCGATCCGGGCGCCCTTGCTCCCCTGCTCGGCCAGGGGCTCGAGCTGGCTGCGGCGGGCGGACATCGCGGCGAACTCGGCGCCGACGAAGAAGGCGTTGACGGCGAGGAGCACGACGGTGACGAGGATCGTGGTCACGCGTCCGCCCTCCCCGTGCCGGTGGCGTCGCGGTCCGTCGCGACCCCGTCCTGCGGGTCCGCTGTCCCGCCGCCCGCACCGGCGGCCTCGGCGTCGGAGGTGCGCACGTCGTCGTCGCTCTCGTCGTGCGAGGGTCGGACGGTGCGCTCCAGCCGCACCCGGTCGATGCGGTGGCCGTCCATGTCGACGACCCGGGCGGTCCAGCCGTCGGCCGTCACGGCGTCGCCGACCGCGGGCACGCGGCCCAGCGTCGCCATGACCCAGCCACCCACGGTCTCGTAGGCGGGGCCGTCGGGGATCGCTGCACCGACCCGCGTGCGCACCTCGTCGGGGCGCCACAGGCCGGGCACGGTCCAGGAGCCGTCGGGCAGCCGGCGGCCGGTGGTCTGCGATCGGTCGTGCTCGTCACTGACCTCGCCGACGATCTCCTCGACGAGGTCCTCGAGGGTCACGACGCCGGAGGTGCCGCCGTACTCGTCGATGACGACGGCGAGCTGCATCCCGCCCTGGCGCAGCTGGAGGAGCAGCGGGTCGAGCCGCAGGGTCTCGGGGACGAGCACGGCGTTCACCATGAGCGCCGACACGGGCACGTCACCGCGGCGGCCGAACGGCACGGCGATGGCCTTCTTGACGTGCACGATGCCGTCGATGTCGTCCCAGTCCGCGCCGACGACCGGGAACCGGGAGTGGCCGGTGCGCCGGGCGAGGGCGACGAGGTCGGCCGCGGTGGCGGTGCGCTCGATCGACGTGGCCCGCGACCGCGGCGTCATGACGTCGGCGGCGGTCTGGTCGGCGAAGCCGAGGGATGCGGTGACGAGGCGGGCGGTGCGCAGGTCGAGCGTGCCGGCCGCGGCGGACGTGCGCACCAGCGACGCCAGCTCGGCGGGGCTGCGCGCGGCCGACAGCTCCTCCTGCGGCTCGATGCCCAGCGCGAGCAGGGTGCGGTTCGCGACCCCGTTGAGCAGGACGATCATCGGCTTGGTGGCGATGCCGAACCACCGCACGGGTGCGGCGGCGACCTTCGCGGTGGCGAGGGGCAGCGAGATCGCGAGCGTCTTGGGCACCATCTCGCCGACGATCATCGAGAAGCCGGTGGCGATGACCATCGCGAGCACCGACGCCGTCGACGAGGCCGCAGACTCGGACAGCCCGAGGTCACGCAGCGGACCCTCGAGGAGCACCCCGATCGACGGGCTGGCGATGAAGCCGAGGACCAGCGTCGTCAGGGTGATGCCGAGCTGGCAGGCCGAGAGCTGGGTCGACAGGGTGCGGTGGGAGGCCAGCACCGAGCGGGCCCCGGGTTCCCCCGCGTCGATCGAGCGCTGCAGGGTGGGACGGTCGAGGGCCACGAGCGAGAACTCGGCCGCGACGAAGAGCGCCGTGCCCACGGTGAGCACGACGCCGAGGAGCAGGAGCAGCCATTCGGTCATGAGCGGGCCGGTTCAGGAGGGTGCATGACCCGACCAGCGTACGGGTGCGGCGACGCGTTCCCCGCCCTCGCCCGGGTTTCCGGCCCGGCCGCCCCGTCCGGATCCACGGGCGACCGGTTGCGCTCGGGCACGGGCCGTCCCCGGCGGGGACCCGGTTCCACCGGGGGGTTGACCCTCACGTCGCGGGGGGCTGACAGGATCGACGCATGACACCAGTAGGCACCACATGAGCGCCGCCAGCGCGCCGTCCCCGGGGGCACGCATCGAGATCCGCGGGCTGTCCAAGCGCTTCGGGCACTTCGTCGCCGTCGACGACCTCAGCTTCGACGTCGAGCCCGGCCGGATCACCGGCTTCCTCGGGCCCAACGGGGCCGGCAAGACCACGACCCTGCGCATGCTCCTCGGGCTCGTCCACGCGAGCGGCGGCACCGCGACGATCGACGGGCAGCGGTACGTCGACCTCGCCGACCCCCTCGGCACGGTGGGGGCCGCGCTCGAGGCCACCAACTTCCACCCCGGCCGCAGCGGACGCGACCACCTGCTCGTGTTGGCGGACGCCGGCTCGGTCCCGCACCGGCGCGTCGACGAGCTGCTCGAGCTGTCCGGCATCTCCGCCGCCGCACGCAAGCGGGCCGGGGAGTACAGCATGGGCATGCGGCAGCGGCTCGGCCTCGCGGCCGCGCTGCTCGGCGACCCCAGGGTGCTCGTCCTCGACGAGCCCTCCAACGGGCTCGACCCCGAGGGCATCCGCTGGCTGCGCGGCTTCCTGCGCCACCTCAGCTCCGAGGGCAAGACGATCCTCGTGTCGAGCCACCTCCTCCAGGAGGTCGAGCAGACCGTCGACGAGGTCGTCATCATCGCCAACGGCCGCCTCGTTCGCGCCGGCGCGATGGCCGACCTGCACGGCACGCCCGGTGCGGTCGTGCGCACGTCCGACCCGGAGCGCCTCGCCGGCGCCCTGCGTGTCGCCGACGTCACCAGCACCCCGGGCGCTGACGGCACGCTCGTCGCCGACACGACCGACCTGCGCCTCGTCGGTGACGTCGCGCTGCGCGCCGGCCTGCCGATCTACGGCCTCGAGGCCCGCAAGGCCGACCTCGAGGCACTGTTCTTCGAGCTCACCGAGGGCACGAACCGCAACCAGAGCGCCGGGGGTGCGCCCGCGGAGCGAGATGCCGTGTCCGGGCAGGAAGGGGCGATCCGGTGATCCCCGCGATCCGCAGCGAGTTCCGCAAGTTCTTCTCGACCCGGCTGTGGTGGGGCATGGCGATCGGCATCTTCCTTGCCGGCGCCGCCTTCGCCGTCCTCTTCGGGATCGTCCTCACCGGCGACCTCGCGGGGGTCGGGGGGCCTGGCGGGGTGCCAACCGGCGACGCCACACAGATCGCGAACACGGTCTATGTCGGCGGGCTGGGGGTCGGCTACCTGCTCCTCCTCACGATCGGTGTGCTCCAGATCGGGTCCGAGTACCGCCACAAGACGATCTCCGGCACGTTCCTCGCGACCCCGAAGCGCCTCCAGGCGATGCTCGCCAAGGTCGTCGCCCTCCTCGGCATCGGGGCGATCTACGGCCTGATCAGCCTCCTCGGCTCGGTGAGTGTCGGCGCCACCGTCCTCACCCTGCGCGACCAGGACGCCTTCCCGTCGACGACGGTCCTGCGCACCCTTGCACTCAGCCTTCTCGTGCTGGGGCTGTGGGCGCTGATCGGCCTCGGGATCGGCATCCTGATCCCCAACCAGGTCGCCGCGCTGCTCATCGGCGTCGGGGTCGCGTTCATCGTCGAGCCGCTGCTCGGGGTCGCGATGACCTTCTGGGAGTTCGGCCGCGAGAACATCGCGCAGTTCCTGCCGTCCTCGGCGACCAACGCGGTCATCGACGCGGTGCGGAACAGCCCCGACGAGGTGCGTCTGGAGTGGTGGGCGGCCGCGCTCGTGCTGGCTGCCTACGCCGCGCTGCTGTCCGGCTTCGGTATCTGGCGCACGACCCGAGTGGACATCACCTGACGAACGGCCCCGCCGGCGACGACGGGCGGTGTGCCGGGCACCCGGCACACCGCCCGTCTCCCGTTCCGGACCGCTCGCCGTCCGACGGCGTGCCGCCCCATCAGCGGGGATAGGCTTGCGCGAGTCCCCACTCCTCGAGAGCCGACCAGCCGAGAAAGAGGCGCATCCTCCGTGGCCGAGCAGTCTCCGTCCAGCGACCCCCTCACCTCCTTCGGGCCCAACGAATGGCTGGTCGACGAGCTGTACGAGCAGTACCAGAAGGACAAGAACAGCGTCGACCGGGCCTGGTGGGACTTCTTCAAGGACTACGTGCCCGGTGAGGCCGCCCGTGGCCGCGGCGGCCCCGGCCACGGTGGTCGCACTGACGCCAACGGCACGCCCGCCGGCAACGGCACCCCGGCCGCCAGGAAGGCGCCGGCACCCGCGGTGAGCCGCCCCGCGACCCCGGCACCGGCATCCGCGGGCGCCGCCAAGCCCCCGAGCACGGGCGCCGCACCCGCCCCGGCGCAGCAGACGCCGGCCGCGCCGGTCCCCGAGGCCAAGGAAGCCGCGCCGGTCCGCCAGGAGCCCGCGGCCGCGGCGTCCCCCAAGCCCCGCGAGGCCGAGGTGCCCAAGGCGTCCGGCCCACTCGGCGACACCCAGACCTCGCCCATCCGCGGCGCCAGCGCCCGGGTCGTCACCAACATGGAGAGCTCGCTCGAGGTGCCGACCGCCACCTCGGTGCGCGCCGTGCCCGCCAAGCTGCTCATCGACAACCGCATCGTCATCAACAACCACCTGGCCCGCAGCCGCGGCGGCAAGGTGAGCTTCACCCACATCATCGGGTTCGCCCTGGTCAAGGCGCTCGGGGTCCTGCCCGAGATGAACAACGGCTTCGGGCACGACGACAAGGGCAAGCCGGTGCTCGTCACCCCGGCCCACGTCAACCTCGGCCTGGCCATCGACCTCGCGAAGCCCGACGGCACCCGCCAGCTCGTCGTGCCGTCGATCAAGGCCGCCGAGACGATGGACTTCGCGCACTTCTGGACCGCCTACGAGGAGATGGTCAAGAAGGCCCGGGGCGGCAAGCTCACCGTCGAGGACTTCCAGGGCACCTCGATCACGCTGACCAACCCCGGCACCATCGGCACGGTGCACTCGGTGCCGCGGCTCATGCAGGGCCAGGGCACGATCATCGGCGTCGGCGCGCTCGAGTACCCCGCCGAGTGGCTGGGCGCGAGCCTGGAGACGCTCAACCGCAACGCCGTGAGCAAGATCCTCACCCTGACGAGCACCTACGACCACCGGATCATCCAGGGCGCCCAGTCCGGCGACTTCCTGCGCCTGGTCCACGCGCTCCTGCTCGGCGAGCACGGGTTCTACGACGAGCTCTTCGAGAGCCTGCGCATCCCCTACGAGCCGATCCGCTGGGTGCGCGACGTCGACACCTCCCACGACGACGACATCAACAAGGTCGCCCGCGTCCAGGAGCTCATCCACGCCTACCGCGTGCGCGGCCACCTCATGGCCGACACCGACCCGCTCGAGTACAAGCAGCGGCGCCACCAGGACCTCGACGTCACCACGCACGGCCTGACCCTGTGGGACCTCGACCGCACCTTCGCGACCGGTGGCTTCGGCGGGGCGCCCTTCCTCAAGCTCCGCAAGATCCTCGGCGTCCTGCGCGACTCGTACTGCCGCACCATCGGCGTCGAGTACATGCACATCCAGGACCCCGAGCAGCGTGAGTGGATCCAGTCCAAGATCGAGGTCGGCTACGCCAAGACCACCCGCGACGAGCAGCTGCGCATCCTGCGCCGGCTCAACGCCGCCGAGGCCTTCGAGACGTTCCTGCAGACGAAGTTCGTCGGCCAGAAGCGCTTCTCGCTCGAGGGCGGCGAGTCGGTCATCGCGCTGCTCGACCACGTGCTGTCGCGCGCCGCCGAGGACGACCTCGACGAGGTCTGCATCGGGATGCCGCACCGCGGCCGCCTCAACGTCCTCGCCAACATCGCCGGCAAGTCCTACGGCCAGATCTTCCGCGAGTTCGAGGGCAAGCAGGACCCTCGCTCGGTGCAGGGCTCCGGCGACGTGAAGTACCACCTCGGCACCGAGGGCACCTTCACCGCCGAGAGCGGCAAGACGACCAAGGTCTACCTCGCGGCGAACCCCTCCCACCTCGAGGCGGTCAACCCCGTGCTCGAGGGCATCGTGCGCGCCAAGCAGGACCGCCTCAACCTCGCCGGCGAGGACTTCACCGTCCTGCCGGTGCTCATGCACGGCGACGCGGCGTTCGCGGGCCAGGGCGTCGTCGCCGAGACGCTCAACCTCTCGCAGCTGCGCGGCTACCGCACCGGCGGCACGGTGCACCTCGTCATCAACAACCAGGTCGGCTTCACGACCTCGCCGAGCAGCTCCCGCTCGTCGACCTACTCCACCGACGTCGCCCGGATGATCCAGGCGCCGATCTTCCACGTCAACGGCGACGACCCCGAGGCGTGCGTGCGCGTGGCCGAGCTGGCCTACGCGTTCCGCAAGGAGTTCCACAAGGACGTCGTCATCGACATGGTGTGCTACCGCCGTCGCGGCCACAACGAGGGCGACGACCCGTCGATGACCCAGCCGCTGATGTACCACCTCATCGAGGCCAAGCGCAGCGTCCGCAAGCTCTACACCGAGTCCCTCATCGGCCGTGGTGACATCACCGTCGAGGACGCCGCGGCCGCGCTGCGCGACTACCAGCAGCAGCTCGAGCGCGTGTTCGTCGAGACCAAGGCCGCCCTCAAGGAGGCCGAGCGGGAGGCCGCGGACGCGAGCTACTCGGGCACCGACGTCGAGGGCCACACCGGCCTGGAGCCGCCGCGCGCCCAGGCCCCCTACGCCGACGCGACCAGCCACTCCTCGACCGAGACGGCGATCAGCACCCAGGTCCTGCATCGCATCGGCGACGCGTTCGTCGACGTCCCCGACGGCTTCACCGTGCACCCCAAGCTGCGCCAGATGCTCGAGAAGCGCTCCACGAGCACACGCGAGGGTGGAGTCGACTGGGGGACCGGAGAGCTGCTGGCGTTCGGCTCCCTGCTCATCGAGGGCACCCCGGTGCGCCTCGCCGGCCAGGACAGCCGCCGCGGCACGTTCGTGCAGCGCCACGCGGTGCTCATCGACAAGCAGAACGCCGCGGAGTGGACCCCCCTGCTCTACCTCGGCGAGGGCCAGGGCAAGTTCTGGGTCTACGACAGCCTGCTGTCCGAGTTCGCGGCGATGGGCTTCGAGTACGGCTACTCCGTCGAGCGGCCCGACGCGCTCGTGCTGTGGGAGGCGCAGTTCGGCGACTTCTTCAACGGCGCCCAGACCATCGTCGACGAGTTCATCTCGAGCTCGGAGCAGAAGTGGGGCCAGCGCTCCTCGGTCGTGCTCCTCCTCCCCCACGGCTACGAGGGCCAGGGCCCGGACCACTCGTCCGCCCGCATCGAGCGCTTCCTCACGATGTGTGCCGAGAACAACATGACCGTGGCCTACCCCTCGACGCCCGCGTCGTACTTCCACCTGCTGCGCCGCCAGGCCTACGCCCGTCCGCGCCGCCCGCTCATCGTCTTCACCCCGAAGTCGATGCTCCGCCTCAAGGCGGCCAGCAGCGGCGCCGAGGAGTTCACCAAGGGGCGCTTCCTGCCCGTGATGCCCGACCGGCACGGCGCGACGAGCGACGAGGTCACCCGCGTGCTCATCGCGGCGGGCAAGGTCGTCTACGACCTCGAGGCCGAGCGGGAGAAGCGGGGCGACACCTCCACCGCGATCCTGCGGCTCGAGCAGTACTACCCGCTGCCCGCTGCGGACCTCGCCCGCGAGCTCGCCCGGCACCCGGATGCCGACGTCGTCGTCGTGCAGGACGAGCCGAAGAACCAGGGCGCCTGGCCGTTCCTCGCCCTCAACCTGCCCGAGGCCCTCGCCACCGAGAACGAGCACCGTCCGCTGCGGGTCGTCTCCCGCGCGGCGTCGGCGTCACCCGCCAGTGGCTCGACGAAGAAGCACCAGGCCGAGCAGGCCGACCTCGTCGCGCGGGCCTTCGACCGCTGAGGCCGGGACGACCCCCGTGACCGGGGCCGGGAACCCGTGCGGGCCCCGGCCCCGGTCCGTGCGTGGCCGACACGCCGCGCCGCAGGAGCCGGGCGGCCCGGCCGCACACGCGCGGCCGGGTAGCCTCTCAGCGTGTACTTCACGGACCGCGGCATCGAGGAGCTGCAGGCCCGGCGGGGCGAGGAGGAGGTCACCTTCGACTGGCTCGCCGAGCAGCTGCGCACCTTCGTCGACCTCCACCCCGAGTTCGAGGTGCCCGTGGAGCGGCTCGCGACGTGGCTGGCCCGCCTGGACGACGAGGACGAGTGAAGGACCCCATGCCTGACGAGCCGTACGACGACGGTGGCGCCGCCCCGATCGAGTTCCGCCCGAGCGCCGACGCGCAGGTGGTGCCCGAGGGCCCGCGCGACCTCGCGCTCGTCTTCCTCGGCGCCTCCCTCGTGGCCGGCGTCGGCGACCCCAAGGGGCAGGGCTGGGTCACCCGCGTCGTCGGGCGCACGCAGCACCCCGACCTCGAGCTCACGGCCTACAACCTCGGGGTGCGCGGCGACACCTCCGCCGACCTGCTCCATCGCTGGGCGCACGAGGTGCCGCTGCGCTGGGTCGGGCGCACCGAGCGCCGGGTGGTCGTCTCGATCGGCACCAACGACGTGCTGCAGGGCATCACGCTCGCACGGCACCGCCTCAACCTCGCCAACCTCCTCGACGACGCCGCCACCTCCGGGGTCGGCACGTTCGTCGTGAGCCCTCCCCCCACCGACGACCCGGTGCTCGACGCCCGGCTCGAGGTGCTCGTCGAGGCCCAGGGCGACCTCTGCGCCCGTCGCGGCGTGCCCTTCGTCGACTGCTTCGCGCCCCTCGTGGGCCACGACCAGTGGCGCACCGACCTCGCGACGAGCCGGGTCGCGCACCACCCCGGCCAGGCCGGTTACGGTCTCATCGCCTGGCTCGTGCTGCACAACGGCTGGACCGACTGGCTCCAGATCTCCTGAGCAGCGCTGCCGGCCGACACCGACCGGTCAGGCGCTCTCGGCGACGAACTCCCGCACGAGGTCGGCGAACCGGTCGGGGTCGTCGAGGTGCGGGAAGTGCCCGGCCCCCTGGAACAGCTCGACGCGGCACTGCTCGATCGACGTCGTGGCGGATGCCGCGTGCCACGCGGGGATCATCCGGTCGCGCGTACCCCACACGACGAGCGTGGGCAGCTGGGTCGCCTCGGGGAGGTAGTCGTGGGCGGTGACGCTCTGACCGCCGGGGTCGATGACGGCCCGCGTCGTCGCGAGGAACGCCCGCCGCGTGTCGGCGTCGCCGAGCGAGGTGAAGCCCGTCCACACCTCACGCACGTCGGACCCGGGCCGCAGTCCGACCGCGCCGAGGGCCCGGCCGGCCGAGGCGATGCGGTCGCGGACCCACCCGGAGGCGATGACGGGCAGGACGTACTCCGCACCGGGCAACGTCGCCGAGCGCAGCAGTGGGCTGACCTCGCGGCCGAGCCCCCCGCTCGCAACGAGCACGAGCTTGTCGACCCGTTCGGGGAAGAGGTAGGTGAAGACCATCGCGATGCCGCCGCCGAGCGAGTGCCCGACGAGGGTGACCTGCTCGATGCCGAGCCGGTCGAGCAGGTCGCGCAGCGTCGCGGCGTGCGCCCCGAGGGAGTAGTCGCCGATCGGCTTGTCGGACTGCCCGTGGCCGAACAGGTCGGGCACGACGACGCGGTGGTCGTCGTCGAGCCGGTCGACGAGGTGCGCCCACTGGCGCTGCGAGCCGAGCAG
The DNA here is from genome assembly GCA_035467935.1 of Ornithinibacter sp. GTDB lineage: Bacteria > Actinomycetota > Actinomycetes > Actinomycetales > Dermatophilaceae > Fodinibacter. Next base: position 1,581 of record DATITJ010000155.1, on the reverse strand, counting down.
TCCGTGGATGAAGAGCAGCACCGGCCCCTCACCGCTGTCGGTGTACGAGAACGTGTGCCCGTGGAGGGTCACCACTCGCTCGACCGGCGACGTGCTCACGGCTGCTCCTGGGGTCGGACGGGTTCACCCCCACGCTACCCGCCGGTAGCCCCGGGCCCGGACCGGCCGTGGTGAGGCGCACACGCCGCTGGGTCGACCACCTCGCCGCCGGCACGGGTCAGACGGTGAAGACCACCTTACCGGCGACCGTGCCCTCGACCATCCGCGCGAACCCGTCGCGGGCGTCGGCCAGCGGCATGACGGAGTCGACGAGGGGCTCGATGCCCGCGTCGGCGACGAACCTGGCGAGCCGCTCGAGCTCGTCGCGCGTGCCCATCGTGGAGCCGAGGACCCGCAGCTGCTTGAAGAAGATCTTGGTGAGCTCGGCCTTCGCCGGCGCGTCGCCCGAGGTGGCGCCGGAGATGACGACGGCGCCGCCCGGTCGCAGGCTGTTGACCGAGTGCGACCACGTGGCCGCCCCCACCGTCTCCATCACGGCGTCGACGCGCTCGGGCAGGCGCGCCCCGCTCTCGAAGGCCCGGTCGGCCCCGAGCGCGACGGCCTGCTCCCCCCTGGCGGCGTCCCGGCTCGTCACCCACATGCGGATGCCGGCCGCGGTGCCGAGCTGGACGAGCGCGGTGGCGACCCCACCGGCAGCGCCCTGGACGAGCACGGTGGCGCCCGGCTGCACCCCGGCATTCGTGAAGAGCATGCGATAGGCCGTGAGCCAGGCGGTGGGCAGGCAGGCGGCGTGCTCCCACGACAGCCCCTCGGGCTTGGGCACGACGTTGTGGCGCGGGACGGCGACGACCTCGGCCAGCGTGCCGTCGTGCACCTCGGACAGCAGGCTGCGCCTCGGGTCGAGGGTCTCGTCACCGGTCCAGCCGGTCGAGGGGACGACGGCGTGCACGATGACGTCGTTGCCGTCGGCGTCGACGCCGGCACCGTCGCAACCCAGCACCATCGGGAGCCGGTCGGCGGGCAGGCCCACCCCGCGCAGGGACCAGACGTCGTGGTGGTTGAGCGCAGCGGTGCGCAGCCGCACCGTGGTCCAGCCGTCGGGGACGGCCGGCTCGGGTCGTTCCCCGACCTCCAGACCCGACAGGGGGTCGTCGGCGGACTGGCTGACGGCGAAGGCGGCGAGCATGCGACCGACCCTACCCAGCGCCCACCGTCCCGCGGTGCTCAGCCGGTGCGTCCAGGAGGAACCACGGGGCGACCGGATCCGACCCGGAGCACCGTGGGCGCTGCACGGCGCAGGGCCTCGCGCCAGTGCGGGAGCGGCTCCAGGCCCGCGGTGGCCCACATGTCGTGCGACAGGACGCTGTATGCCGGTCGCGGCGCCGGGAGCGGGAAGTCCTCGGTCGTCACGGGCGACACCCGGTCGGGGTCGAGCCCGAGCTCCTCGAACACCGCGCGCGCCAGCTCGAACCACGAGCACTGGCCGGACCCGGTCGCGTGCCAGATGCCGAAGGGCGCACCCGAGTCGACGATGCGCACGATGCCCTCGGCGAGGTCGACGGTCCACGTCGGCTGGCCCAC
>DATITJ010000154.1:0-3099 GCA_035467935.1 Ornithinibacter sp. | reverse complement strand
CAGCTCGACGCCGTCGTGGCGCACCTCCACCGACAGGGCGTCGGCGTGGGCGTGGGCGGCGATCGACAGGAACCCGTGCGGCCCCGCGTCGCAGCGGCACCAGATCTCCGGGCCCTGCCCGGGCCCCGTGCGGAGCACGTGGATGCCGGCATCGGCGAAGCTGCGCGGCGGGGACAGCGGGCGCGGGATCCTGCCGCAGGCAACGGCACCCGTCGCCTCCACCGACCCCGCCGCCCAGAGCGACCCGATGAGTGTGCTCGCGATCCCGGGCCGGGTCGTGGGCCACCAGTCGCTGGCCCCCAGCGTGCCGGCCCCGCACGCGAGGAGCACCGCCCACGGGTCCTCGGCCGGGTCCTCGACGACGAGCGCCCGCCCCTCGTCGCCGTCGCCCTGGCGCGGCGGCGTGCCGGTGACGTCGAGCATCGCGGCCGTGGCGTCCAGGGAGCGTGCGAGCAGGTCGCGCGTGTCGGCCGAGAGCGGGTGGCCGGCCGCCGCCGCCTCCGTGAGGGCGAGCACCCCCAGCTCGGTGACGAACCGGTGGTAGTCGCTGGCGAGCTCGCGGTTCACCCCGCTGGGAAAGGTGTTGGCCGACAGCACGCGTTCCAGATCGCGGGCGGCGTCGCGACGCCACGCCTCGCTCTCGGCGTACCACGGGAAGGCGCACGCCGAGACGAGCCGGCCGGTGGCCTCGGCGACGGCGTGGTTGTTCTCGGAGGATCCGCGGCTGCGGAAGGCCGCGAGGTGCTCCTGGTGCCAGCGGATCTGGGCGAGCGCCACGGGGTTCTCCTCGAACAGGTCGGCGACGCCGGGCCAGTCGTCGAGGAGCCGTCGGATCCACACCCAGCTCGTGATCCGCACGGCCAGCTCGATTCCGCTCGTCCAGTGGATGCCGGAGAGGAACGGGTTGGCCGCCCACCACGACCGCAGCTGTGCGGCGACCGCGTCCGCGTACCGCGCGTCCCTCGTGAGCCACCAGGCGCCGGCCAGCACGGTGAGGTGGTGGTGCCGTGACAGCTCCCACACCGACTTGACGTTGCCAGTGACCTGCTCGTCGCGGTGGTCGATCCGGAAGGCGAGCCCGTCACTCGGCGCCCGCCGGCCGGTGACGGGGTCGAGGAACCAGTCGGGGTCGGCGACGTCCGCCCGGGGGGTGCCCAACACCCCCCACTCACCGGCGAGGAGCCCGTCCGCGGCTGCGACGAGGCGGCGCGAGTCCTCGGGCGGCACCCGGTCACGCGTTCCGGACGGCAGCGGGGTCGCGAGCACTCGGGGCGTGAGGACGCCGGCGGCGGGCGGGAACGGCGTCCCCGGTGGCACCAGACGTCCCGACCACCGCGCCTGGCGGGTCTGGTCGCCGACGCGGGAGACCACCTCCGCCGGCGACATCCGGCGCAGCCGCTGGGCGTACCACGTGAGGGATCGGCTCACGGGGTCACGGCTCCGCCGGTCACGAGGCTCTCGCCCACGGCGAGGGTGGCCCGGGTCGTGGCCACGAGGGAGTCCAGGCCAGCCGGCATCGGTGCACCGAGTCGCACCGCCTCGACGAACGCGTCGAGCTCGGCCCGCTGCCCCTTGTCCTGACCGGTGAGGGAGCGCCGGGTGTCTCGGCGACCGCCGCTCCAGAGCGTGGCCCGGGTGAAGTTGTCGAGGCGGGCGCTGCGGCCACCGCCGGAGACGTCGAAGGTCTCCTTCGGCACCCGGGGGTCTCCGTCGGTGGAGTACGTGATCGTCGCCAGCGACCCGTCCGCGAACCGGAGGGTCGCGTGGAGGTCGGCGGTGTCGGGGGTCGCGGATGCCCTCACCTCGACCGGGTGGGGCCCGATCCACCAGCTGAGCGTGTCGATGAAGTGCCCGCCCTCGCCGAGGAAGCGCGACCCCTCCAGCTGCTCGTCGAGGTACCAGCTGCCCGCCGCCATCCGGCCGGCGTTGACGAGGTAACGGGCGCTCGTCGGCGAGGTGGGGGCTCCGTGGCGCCGCCTCAGGTCGACGAGCAGCGGCGCGAACCGCCGGTTGAAGCCGACCATGAGCCGGTCGTTGCCGGTGCGCTCCACGACCTCGAGGACGTCGTCGACCTCGGCCCGGGTCAGGGCGAGGGGCTTCTCGACGAAGACCGCCTTGCCGTGCTCGAGGGCCCGGCAGACGAACGACGCGTGGGAGTGGTGCCGGGTGACGACGAAGACGGCGTCGAGCGCCGGGTCCGCCAGCACGTCCTCGGCGTCGGTCGTCGTGGCCTCGAAGCCGAACGTGCGCTGGGCGTTGACGGCCGAGAGCGAGCGCGTCGTCGCCACCGTGGCGAGGGTGACGCAAGGGTGCCTGGCCAGGTGCGGCAGGAGCATCGAGGAGGCATAGCCGCCCGCGCCGACGAAGCCGACGCGCACCGTGTCCGTCGAGGGGCGACCGGGTCGACGCCGCGTCGAAGGCAAGGGACGCGCGGCGCCGGCCCGGTCTGTCTCGGGGGGCGCAGTGGCCCGCGGGTACTCGAAGAGGAAGCCGATGCCGTGCCCGTCGCCGGCACGGAGCTCCTCGTAGACCGTCGCGGCGTCGGCCACCGGCCGGATGCCGTTGACGAGCGGGTCCACGTCGAGCGAGCCGGAGGCGACGAGGTCGAGGAAGCAGGCCAGGTTGCGCCGCTCGGTCCACCGGACGTAGCCCGCGGGGTAGTCGACGCCGTCCAGCTCGTAGCGGTCGTCGTAGCGCCCGGGCCCGTAGGAGCGCGAGAACCGGACGTCGAGCTCCTTCTCGTAGTAGGCGTTCCACGGCAGGTCCAAGCGCGTCTTGCCGATGTCGACGACCCGCGCCCGGTCCCGCGCCAGCCGGGCCGCGAGCTCGACCGGACCGTTGCTGTCACCGCCGGCCGCGAGGAGGACGTGGTCGGCGCCGAGCCCTCCGGTCGCGGTGCGGACCACCTGCTCGAGGAAGGCGGTCCCCTCGGCGTCCGGTGCGGCGCAGGCGATCGCTCCCGCCGCCTCCGCCATCCGGCAGCGCTCCGCGACCGTGTCGACCCCCACGACCCGCACACCCGCCGCGACGAGGAGGCGCACCACGAGCTGGCCGACGAGGCCGAGGCCGATGACGCACGCCATCTCCCCGAGCTGGGGC
>DATITJ010000153.1:0-4289 GCA_035467935.1 Ornithinibacter sp. | reverse complement strand
CCACCGGGCGAACCGGCTGGGTCGCTGCGGCCGGCGTTGCCGGTCAACCCGGCCGACCCCGGGACCGCGGCGTCGATCGCCGGCCGCGCGACGGCATCCCGGCTGGGGACCGCGGTGACCAGGGCGGAACGCTCGTCCTCGTCGAGGGCGAGGCCGTCGGCGAGGGAGCGCACGGTGGGGGGGTAGGGCCGGCGCCGCTCGCCGCGCTCGAGGGCGCCGATCGCCGTGGCGGTGAGGCCGGACCGCTCGGCCAGCTCCTCCTGGGTGAGCGACCGCGACTCGCGCAGCCGGCGCAGCACGATGGCGAACTCGCCCGGTGCAGCGCCCGCCTCCACGGGTCAGACGCTAGCCCGTCGGATGCCGTGCGCGGCAGGGGTTCGGGTGGGCGCTCGCAGGTGTGGTGCCGGTGTGGGCCCGCTGTGGGTGGGGTGGCGCGGCTCGCGAGCCGACGGTGGGACGTGACGGCAGCCGGCCGCGCTGACGAGAGGAACGACCATGCCCGCCACTGCCATGACCACCACCACCGGCATCCCTCTGGTCGTGGGATTCCGGTCGGACGTGCGGAGGGGTCTAGCGGACCGAGGTGAGCGTCTTCTGGCCGACGCGCTCCTGCGCGTACCAGAGGAACGCCGCCACGTGCTGCGCGTCGACGAAGCCGTCGCCGGCGAGCTCGAGGAGCAGGTCGTTGGACCACATCGCGAGGCGGCCGCTCATCATCGAGGCATGGTCGGCGACCTTGGGCAGGTGCAGGGCGTAGACGTCGAGCGTGACGTCGCGCTTGCCGGTGCCCTCGTTGCCGTAGGTGAGGATCGGCAGGAAGCGCGTCGGCTCCATGACGCACAGCACCTTGGTGAGCAGCGGCTCCTTGAAGCCCGGCATCCCCGTGGCGTCGGCGTCGTCGACGAGCTCGGTGAGGCGGTCCTCCATGGGGATCGTGTGCGGCCCGCGCAGGAGGTACTCGATCGACGCGCGCGTGCGCGCGGCGGCCTCGTCCTCGCCGAGCCGCTTCCAGGCGCGGGTGAAGACCGAGGTGTTGCCCGGGTCGCCGCCGAGCGGGTTGGTCGCGAAGTCACGCAGGTCCTGCGGGCTGCACGCCTCGAGGCCGGCGGGGGAGAAGACCTGCTGGTAGCGCGCCCAGTGCTCGGCCACCTCGGCGTCGGGCTCGGGGGTCTCCTTGAGGAACTTGGTCTTCAGTCGGTTGACCCGGGTCTTGCGCTCGGGGGCGACCATCTCCGCGTTCGCGAAGCGGCCCTTGGCCATCTCGAACGGCGTGCGGGTGAAGGTCGGCGCGGTCGTCAGCACCGTCGGGCTCCACGTGTGCCCGCAGTCGCCGCAGCGCAGGATCCTCGACCCGTCGGGCGCCATCCCCTCGAGGTGGATGTCGTTGTCACTGTTGCAGCTGATGCACGAGATGATGGCCATGTAGCGATCCCTCCGAGTGGGGTTGTGTCGTGACGGCTCGAAAGAACGGGCGCGCGGCGAAGCCTTGTAGGGGCAACAACAATCTACCACTGCAAAATGTCACTCTGACCCTAAGATGACGCGCGTGGCCGGCCGCAGCGATCCCTTGCCCTTCCACGTCGCATGCGACGTCGTCGTCCTCTCGGTGCGCTCCGGGGTCCTGCAGGCCATGGTCGTGAGGCGGGAGGAGCAGCCGTATGCCGGTCGGCCGGCGCTGCCGGGCGGGTTCGTCCGCGCTGGTGAGGACCTGGCGGATGCCGCGTACCGCGAGCTGGCGTCGGTGGCTGGCATCGGGCGCGGGGACGTGATCCTCGAGCAGCTCGCGGCCTACGGAGCTCCTGGTCGCGATCCGCGCTTTCGGGTGGTCACCGTGGCGTGGCTGGCGCTGGGGGCCGGGCTGCCCGAGCTCTCCTCCGGTCGTGATGTCGCGGTGGTGGCGGAGTGGGTGCCGGTGTTGGAGGCGCTGGGGGCGAGTGGTTCTCGCAGTGGTCCCGGGGGCGGCAATGGCGGTGGCGTCGTCGGCAATCGCAATGGCAATGGCATTGCCGGCGGCGCGGGTCGGCGGGTGCTGGCGCTCGACCACGGACGGATCCTCGCGGACGGGGTCGAGCGCGCGCGGGCGACGTTGGAGGACACCGGTTTTGCGGCCGCCCTGTGTGGTGAGACGTTCACCGTCGCCGACCTGCACGCCGTGTACGAGGCGGTGTGGGGCATCGAGCTCGACCGGGCGAACTTCCACCGCAAGGTGACCGGGGTGGCGGGGTTCCTGACGCCGACGGGGGAGATGCGCGAGGGCGGTCGGGGTCGGCCTGCACGGGTCTACCGCGGCGACCCGCGCGCGATGCTGTCCCCGCCGATCCTGCGTGGCGACCGGTAGGACGAGCGGCCCGGCGGTCGATGGGCCGCTCGTCGACAGCCGACGCCGGCCCCCGTGGGTGCGCTGACGCGGTCCGGTCACGCCACGGGTGTCGACGCGAGGTCGCCCGCGGCCGCCCCGTGCTTGGCGTCGCGGCGCCGCCGGGCCTCGCGACCCACCGCGATGAGTCCGAACCCGAGGCCGAAGACCCCGGCCGTGACCAGCCCGTACTGCCACGGGAACTCCCCCTCGGGGAACATCCCCGGCACGGCCTGGAGGTAGAGCGTCTGGAACACGAACGCCCAGAGGTAGGCGACGGCATACGTCGTGTTGGCGACGAGCCGACTCGGCACGAACCAGCCGAGGGGGAGGCACATGAGGACGCTGACGATGCCGATCATGGTGGCGGCCCGCCTCAGTCGGTCACGGTGGCGGGCCGACGCTCCGAGGAGAACATCAGCACGACCGCGGCGATGGTCATCAGGACCGACAGGGCCACGAGGGCCTTGACGACGGCGGAGACGTCGACGAAGAACGCCGGCACCGCGGTCAGCGCGGTGATGATCAGCGTTCCGGCCGCCACCCGCAGCGCGGCCCGGCTGCCCGTGCGCCAGGCGAAGACCACGGCGGCGAGGCCGACGATGCCGAGCACCGTGCCGGCCCACAGGACGACGGCCGGCGGGCCGACCTCGCCCTCCGGGGTCGGGCCCGCCACGCTGGCGATGTTGAGGGCGCTGAGGATGCCGGCGAGGACGAGACCGGTGCGCTGCCGGCGAGAGACGCGGGTGGGGGACGAGGTGGCGCTCATGGTGGTCATGGTGGCTCCTGGGGTGCAGTTTGACGAGGTGTTGCGGTGGACGCCTCCCACGGTGCGGCCGGCCCGGGGCCCGGGACAGGGACGACCCTCCCGACCTCCTTCCCGTCGTGACCGCACCGACCGGGAGGAACTTCCCGGGTCCGTGGGGACCCGCTGGCGCCATCATGAGCAGATGAGCGCGCTGCGCATCGTCGTCGTCGACGACCACCCGGTCGTCCGCGGCGGGCTGCGTGCGCTCATCGGCACCCTCGACGGCCTCGAGGTCGTGGGGGAGGCCGCCGACGGCGAGTCGGCCGTCCGCGAGGTGCAGCTGCTGCGGCCCGACGTCGTGCTCATGGACGTGCGGATGCCGGGTGGCGACGGCATCGAGGCCACCCGCCGGATCCGCGCGAGCGTCCCCGACACCGCGGTGCTCGTGCTGACCATGCACGACGACGACGCGACGGTCTTCACGGCGATGCAGGCCGGCGCCCGCGGCTACCTGCTCAAGGGGGCCAGCCAGGACGAGATCGTCAGTGCCGTGCGCGGTGTCGTGGCCGGCCAGCTCGTCTTCGGCCCCGGGGTGGCCGCGCGGGTGCTCGCCTACTTCTCGGCCGGGACGCCCCACCCCGCGGAGGCGCTGCCCTTCCCCGAGCTCACGGCCCGGGAGCGGGAGGTGCTCGACCTCCTCGCCGCCGGCCGGCGCACGGCGGCCATCGCCGAGGCGCTGTTCGTGTCGCCGAAGACGGTGAGCAACCACCTCACGAGCATCTTCACCAAGCTCGAGGTCGCCGACCGGGCCTCGGCCATGATCCGCGCCCGCGAGCAGGGCCTGGGGCAGCCCCGGTGATCACCGCCCCGGTGCTCCTCGTCGCGCTGGCGCTGATGGGGATCGCGTGGACCGCGAGCGGCATCGCCCTGGCCGTCGTGGGGCGGAGGCCGCGACCCGCCATGTCGGCCGCCGCCCTCGCGGTGGCGGGCGCGGCCACCCTCGCGGCGACCGTGCTCGACGCGACCGAGCACCCGCAGGCGACCCGGCAGCTGCTGGTGCTCGCGTGGGCCCTGGCGCTCCCGCTCGCCGTCACGGCATACCCGCGGCTGCTGTGGCGGCACCCCGTCGACCTCGTCGCGCTCGTCACGGTGCTGGGCGCCGGCACCCTCGCCACCCTCCAACCC
>DATITJ010000152.1:0-10873 GCA_035467935.1 Ornithinibacter sp. | reverse complement strand
CTGCTCGATCATGGAGCCGATCATATCCGTGCCCACAGGCGCCGGTAACTACGGATTCCGTCGCTCTGGTGAGGCCTCCATTTCCGTCGGCTCGGCGGATGCCGTCGGCCACGTCGGATCCGAGCGTCCACCGGACACGAGGAAGGCGCCCGGGAGATGCGTGCAGGGGGTTCGCATCTCCCGGACGCCATCTCCGGGCCCGGTGTACCTTTCGGTAACGCCGGGAACGATGAGTAATCTACAAGCAGATCTCTGTGATTCCCCTGAGAACGGGAAAGTCGTGAGACTGCTGTTGGTCAAGTCGTGAGGCTGCTGTTGGTCGAGGACGAGCGCCCCCTCGCGGCGGCGCTCGACGACGCCCTCCGCGAGGAGGGCTGGATCGTCGACCACTCCGCCGACGGGCGCGACGGCCTGCGCCTCGCTGTGCTCGGGCAGTACGACGTGGTCGTCCTCGACATCATGCTGCCGACGATGAACGGCTACGACGTGCTCAAGCACATGCGCGCCCAGAAGGTGTGGACACCGGTGCTCATGCTCACCGCCAAGGACGGGGAGTACGACCAGACCGACGCCTTCGAGCTCGGCGCCGACGACTACGTCACCAAGCCCTTCAGCACGCCGGTGCTGCTCGCCCGGCTCCAGGCACTGGCGCGGCGGGGCGCCCCCGAGCGACCGGTCGCCCTGACGGTCGGGTGCCTCAGCCTGGACCCCACCACCCGGCGAGTCACCCGCGAGGGCAAGGAGATCCAGCTCACCGCGCGCGAGTACTCCCTGCTTCACCACCTCATGCGCAAGGCCGGACAGGTGCAGAGCAAGAGCGAGATCCTCGAGAACGTCTGGGACTCCGACTACCCCGGCGCCGACAACGTCGTCGAGGTCTACATCGGCTACCTCCGCCGCAAGATCGACGCGCCGTTCGAGGAGAGGTCGCTCGAGACGGTGCGCGGCATGGGTTACCGGCTCAACCCGATCGCGGGTCGAGAGGGAGCCTGACCGCGAAGCGGCACCACCCCTCGGGGCTCTCCTCGGCCCGCACCGTGCCACCGTGCGCGCGCACGATCTCCGAGACGATCGCCAGCCCCAGGCCGGTGCCCCCGGTGTCGCGGGTGCGCGAGTCGTCGAGGCGCACGAACCGCCCGAAGATGTTCTCCCGCTCCTCGACGGCCACCGGCGGGCCGTCGTTGTCGACGACGAGCAGCGCCTCCCCGGCCTCGCCGGACAACGTCAGGCGCACGACCGACTCCCGGTGGCGCTCGGCGTTCTCGAGGAGGTTGCGCACGACGCGACCGAGCCGATGGGCGTCGCCCAGGACCCGCACCGGCTCGACGGTAACGGCCACCGGCATCCCGCGGGAGCGCAGCGCCCCGGCCTCGGAGAGGACGACGTCGTCGAGGTCGACCTCGGCGGTGGCGAGCTGCATCGCGTGCTCGTCGGCCGAGGCGAGCGCGAGCAGGTCGTCGACGAGCACCGACAACCGGTCGACCTCGGCGGCGGCGCGCGCGGCGGCGAGCCGGCGCTCGGACTCGGGCCGGTCCTCGGCGAGCCGGTCGAGGAGCACGCGGATCGTGGCGAGCGGGCTGCGCAGCTCGTGGCCGGCATCCGCGACGAAGCCGCGCCGGGAGGCGTCGGCGCGGCGGAGCCGGTCGAGCACGCGGTTGAGTGTCTCGGCGAGGCGGGACAGCTCGTCACGGCCCGCGGGCACCTCGAGGGTCGGCGCCGGTCGCGACGACGCGATGGCCTCGACCTGGTCACGCATCCGGTCGACCGGTCGCAGGGCCTGCCCGACCGCGAAGGTCGTCACCGCACCGAGGATCGCCACGAGGCCCACGGCGCCGATCAGCGCGAACTCGAGGGACCGGCCCAGGGCCGTCGTCTCGACCCTGGTCGGGGCGGCCGCGATGACGGTGTAGGGCTGGCCGTCCAGGCCCACCGCGTGGCTGACGGCCACGGCATACGTCCCGTCCTCGATGCCGGGGAGGGCTCCGGTGACGGACACGCGGACCTCGCCGGGCTCGACCTGGGGGTCGGCGAGCGGCCGGGTCGCCGACGGGTCGCTCGTGAGCACCACGACGCCGGAGGCGTCGACGACCTGCGACACCCGGGGCGTGTGGCCGTCGGCGTGGGTGACCAAGAGGTCCTCGATCGTGTGCAGCCCGACGTCCGTGCGCAGGTCGGCGGCCTCGGCGGTGGCGATGTCGACGGCCGAGGCCTCGAGCACCTGGGCCAGCGAGAGGTAGATGATCCCGGCGGTCACCGCGCTCACGAGCAGGACGATCGGCATCGTCAGAGCGAGGATGCGGCTCCGCAGGCCGAGCCGGGGTCTCATGCGGCGAGTCTAGGTTTGGCGGGATCCTGCCACCCCTCGACCGGGTGCGCTCGGTCGTCGCCGGCGCGGGTCACGGGGCTGGAGCAACCCCGGCCGGCGGCTGCCGGTCGGAGTCACCCCGGCGGGGTGAGGCGCGGGAGCGGACACCGCCGTAGGAAGGGAGCACCGGGCCCGACGGGTCGGGGGACCACCACGGATCGGAGCGCGCCGTGCCAACCACCTCCAGAGGCACCGACATGTCCCGGGGCTGGGATCCCCGGGCGGTCGGCGCGATCGTCTTCGCCACTGTCATGATGGTCGTCGGGGGCGCCCTGCAGATGGCCCAGGGCTGGATCGCGATCGTCGACGACGGCTACTTCGCCATGGGCGAGGACTACCTCTTCGCGTTCGACCAGACCGCGTGGGGATGGATCCACATCGTCCTCGGCCTCCTCCTCGTCACCGCCGGCCTCACCCTGCTGCGCGGGTCCACGTGGGCCCGCGGGGTCGCCGTCGCGGTCGCCGGGTTGAGCATCGTGACGAACTTCCTCTGGCTCCCGATCTCCCCCCTGTGGAGCCTCACGACCATCGCGATGTCCCTGGCGGTCATCTGGGCCGTCACCTCTCACGGCCACGACGCCGAAGTCATGCGTAGTGGTGCCCCATCCACCCCCAACGATCCGAGGACCTACGAATGACCATCACCGCGGACGGGGCCCACGGGCCCATCGACTTCGTGCTCATCGAGTTCCCGCCCGGGAACCCCGACGGGGCCGCCGCCGGCGCGCTCGCCGAGCTCATCGACGCCGGCACGATCCGGCTGCTCGACCTCGTCGTGGTGCATCGTGGCGTGGACGACACCGTCACCGTCATCGACGTCGACGGTGCGGGCGACACCTCCTTCGTCCAGTTCTCCGGGGCCCGCTCCGGGCTGATCGGTGACGACGACGTCGCCCAGGCCGGCGACGCCATGACCCCCGGGTCGACGGCGGCTCTCATCGTGTTCGAGAACGCCTGGGCCGCACCCTTCGTGGCCGCGGTCCGCTCCCACGGCGGCGAGCTCGTCGCCAGCATGCGCATCCCGGCGCAGGACGTCATCGACGCCCTGGACGCCCTCGAGTCGACAGAGAGCAGGTAAGGACATGCCCGGACTCCTTCGAGGTGTCGCCCGGACCGCCGTGGTCGCCGGCACCGCAACCGCCGTGAGCGGGCGCGTGCAGCGTCGCCAGGCCGAGAAGTACGCCGACCGTGATGCGGGTATCGCGGCCCAGCGCAGCCAGTCCTACGAGGAGCAGATGGCGGCCGCCGAGCCTGCCCCTGCCGCCTCCGCTGCCCCCGCCGCTGCCCCCATGGACACCACCGACCTGGTCTCCCAGCTCCGCTCGCTCGCCGAGCTGCGCGACCAGGGGATCCTCACCGAGGAGGAGTTCGCGGCCCAGAAGGCCAAGCTCCTCGGCTGAACCCGGGCCGCTCGGCGCCGTGGGCGCCCGGGTGGCACCGGCCCCGCCGCCGCGCCGAGAGCGTTGCGACCCACGGGTGTGGCACTGGCTACGCTCGACCCGTGGCAGTGCCGCGTTCAGCCGTCGTGGTACCGCACGCCAAGGTGGCGGTGCCTCGCCAGGTCGGCCGTGCGGTGGAGCGTCCGCGCCTGCTCGACGACGTCCTCGACGCGTCGGGTCCCGACGTGCTGCTCGCCTGTGCCCCCGCCGGCTACGGCAAGACGACCATGCTCGCGGGGTTCGCCGCGCAGAGCCGGGCCAACGGCGTGCCGGTCGCCTGGGTCACCTGCGGTCGCGACGACGACGCCCTGCAGTTCTGGAGCGCGGTCCTCACCGCGACCGCGGACGCCACCGGCGGGGAGGCCGCGTCACTCACCGCGTTGAGCGCACCGGTCGGCGAGGCCGACTCGGCGTTCGTCGCGACCCTTCTCGACGTGCTGCGCGAGGAGGCCCCCGGCCTGGTCCTGGTCCTCGACGACGTCCACGAGGTGCGCCGGCGGGAGGTGCTCGACGGCATCCGGCACCTCGTCGAGTGGGGCGACGGGAGCCTGCGGGTGGCACTCGGATGCCGGTTCGAGCCTCCCGTGGGTCTGCACCGGCTGCGCCTCACCGGACGCCTGCACGAGGTGCGCGCCGCCCAGCTGGCGTTCACCGCGGCGGAGGCCGACGACTTCTGGGACCACCACGACCTCGCGCTCGACGACCACGTGCGCTCCGCCCTGCTGACGCTCACCGAGGGATGGCCGGCCGGGCTCCGGCTGGCCGCCCTCGCGCTCGAGGGCGGCGACGACCCCGCCCGGTTCGTCGAGGAGTTCAGCGGGGCCGACCGGCCCGTGGCCGACTACCTCACCGGCGAGATCCTCGCCCGGCTCCCTGAGGAGGAGGTCGACTTCCTGCTGCGCACCTCGGTCGTCGAGGTGCTCTCGGTCGAGCTCGCCGTGCGGCTGTCGGGTCGCGAGGACGCCGCGGCGGTGCTCGAGGACCTCGCCCAGCGCAACGCCCTGATCGCCCGGGTCGACCGTGGCGGCACGGTGTTCCGCTACCACTCGTTGCTGCGCACCTACCTCGCCGCCGCGATGCTCCGCAGGGCACCTGACGACACCGCCCGGCTCCACGCCACCGCTGCCCGGTGGTTCCTGACGCACGACCGCCCCGAGGCCGCCCTGGAGCACGCGTCGGCGGCCCGGGACGACGACCTCGTCGACGAGGTGCTGCGCGCCCAGGGCCTGTCGCTGCTGCTCGCCGGCGCCGGCGGGGCCGTCCGCCGCGCCCTCCGGGCGTTGCCACCGAGCGGACGGGGGACGAGGGTCGCGCTCGCGCTCCGGGTGCTGCTCGCCGTCGACGAGGGAGGCGTCGCCGAGGCCGACGAGGCGCTGGCCGCGCTCGCGCGCCTCCCCGACGACGGCACCGACCGCCGGGTGACGTCGTTGCGCCAGGCGGCCGTGCTGCACCGGGCCCGCCTGGCCTCCGACGCCGCGGACGCGCGCGCCAGCGAGCTCGTCGCCGACGTCGGCCCCTCGCACCTCCCGGCGGACCTCGACCCCGACGTGCGGCTGCTGGTGCTCGCCGACCGCGGGGCGTTGCGGCTGTTCGGGGGCAGCCCCGCAGAGGCCCGGGAGGACCTGCTGCGGGCCATCGACCTGGCGGGCGCGGCCGGCCTGCCCTCGATCCAGCTCTACTGCACCAACCTCGTCGTCGGCACCTTCGTGGCGGAGAACGACTTCGCCGAGGCCCGCCGGGCGGCCGAGCGGGCGATCGCCTTCGCCACCCGACGCGGCTGGCACCGGTCGGCGAGCATGGCCTACTCGTACGCCCTGGCGGGCTGGACCGCGTTCCAGCTCCTCCACCCGGAGGAGGCGGCCAGCTGGGCGGCCCTCGGGGTCGACGTCATCGACACGACGATCGACGTCGAGGTGGAGGGGGCGGCCCGCACCGGCGAGGCGATCATCGCGTTCGACGACCCCCGGGAGCGCCGGGCCGCGTTCCACCGGCTGGACCGCGTCACGACGTGGCTCACCGCGCGCACGGCCTCACCGTCCCTGACGGCGATCGCTGCCCCCCACGAGCTGCGGATGTGCCTCGGCCTCGGGGAGTGGCAGCGTGCGGAGGCGACCGTGGCACGCGCGGAGCGCCGCCTCGGCCCCGGGGGCGACGCCACGGTCCTGCACGCCCAGCTGGCTGCGGCCCGGGGTCGGACCTCTGACGCACGCAGGATCCTCGCACCGGTCCTGGCGGGGCGGGTCGTGCCCCTGCGCGCGACCGCGGTGACGACGGCATGGCTCATCGAGGCGGTCATCGCCCAACGCGCCGACCGCCACCCCGCGGCATCCGAGGCCGTGCTCGCCGCCCTGACCGTCTCCGCGCCCACCGGGGCTGCCCGTCCCTTCTTCGACGCCGGTCCCGAGGTGCACGCGATGCTCGCGGCCCTGCGTGGCCGCGCGGGCGCGCAGGAGGCCTTCCTCGGCACCGTGCTCGAGGGCATCGCCGACATGGTCGCCTGGCAGGCGGCCGCGGCATCCGTCGCGGCCGGCGGGGCGCCCCCGGCGCCCACCGCCCACCCCACCGGTGGGTGGCTCACCGAGCGCGAGCTCGACGTGCTCCGCGACCTGCCGTCGATGATGACCCTGGGCGAGATCGCGAGCGCCCACGGCATCAGCCTCAACACGGTCAAGACCCACGTCCGCTCGATCTACGCCAAGCTCGGGGCCAGCACCCGCCGCGAGGCCATCACCACGGCTCGGGGCCTGGGCCTCCTCTGAGGCAACCCACGCTCACCCGTCACGCGTGACGCGTGACATCGCCGCGCCTTGACACCATCGTCGTGAGGGAGGGACGGCGACGAGACCGGTGAGAGGAGCCCCATGCGCTACGAGTTCATCGTGCTCGGCACGGTGTCGGAAGACGCGATGGCCGCGCTGCCCGAACTCTCCTCGAGCCCGTTCCCCACGGGCGGCACGGTGCTCTACGGCCCGGTGCGCGACGAGGCCGACGTCTCCAGCCTCATGGCGCGCATCGCGGACCTCGGGCTGACGGTCATCGAGATGCGTCGGTTGCCCGACTGAACGTTCGCCGGGCGCAATCCTCACCCCCGGCGGGTGATCGCGCCCGTCAGGCGTCGAGGAGCTCGCGGGGTCCACCTCAGGGTCGGTGGCAGCAGGGGCCCCCCACGGTGGCGTCACCGTTCCGTGGCATTCAGGCCGTTCGGGGAGGCACGTGGACGACGCCCGTCACGCCTTTCGTCCGTCGTCCGCGCACTCCTCGCGGACGACCAGGGCGCGCCGTTCCATCCGCCCGACGTGGTGCGACAGCCGGCTGGCGCTCCCACGCCAGGACCCTGGCGAGCTCGCTGACCCGCAGGCCACGCATAGGGCCGAGTGGGGCTGTCGTACCGCGCCCTCGCGCTGGCCGGTCTCGGCCGCGTCGAGCAGGCCCGCGCGCAGTGGCTCCTCGCGACCGGGGTCGAGCCGCTGCCGGCCGTCGTCGTGAGGAGGGCGTGAACGGCATCCGGCGACCGCGGCCCGGGTCACCGGCGCCGACCGCGGGGGCGCGTGGTCTCGTCAGCGGGGCTCGTCCGGCCCGACGACGGGTGAGCCGAACAGGTCGAGCCCCAGGCTGCGCGAGAGCCGCTCGGCCGTGCGGATGCCGCGCACGCTGTTGCCGGCGGCGTCCAGGGGCGGCGAGAACGTCCCCAGCCCGCCCTTGCCCGGTGCGGCGGTGACCACTCCACCGGCGATCCCGCTCTTGCCGGGCAGCCCGACGCGCACGAGCCACTCGCCCGACGTCTCGTACATCCCTGCCGTCGTCATCACGGCGAGCGTGCGAGCGGCGACCTCGGGGTCGACCACCCGTCGGCCGGTCGCGGGGTTGACGCCCCCGTCGGCGAGCGTGGCGCCCATGACGGCGAGGTCGAGGGCGGTCACGGAGAGCGAGCTCTGCCGGGTGTAGAGGTCGACGGCCAGCGCCGGGTCGGACAGGTGGCCGCCCGCGTGGAGCAGCTGGGCGATGGCCCGGTTGCGCAGGTTGGATGCCGTGGCCGACGCCAGCACCCGCTCGTCGAGCGCCAGGTCGCGGCCGGCGAAGTCGGACAACCCCTCCCGCAGCACCCGCCAGGCCTCGTCGGCCGACCCCGCGTCCTCGGCGAGGAGGGCCGTGCAGGCGATCGCCCCGGAGTTCACCATGGGGTTGGTCCGGCCGTCGCGACTGCGCTCGACGGCTGCGACCGAGTTGAACTCGGCCCCCGTCGCGTTGACCCCCACCCGGTCGACGACCGCGTCGATGCCGTGCCGGGCGCAGGTGAGCGCGAACACGAACGGCTTCGCGACGCTCATCACGGAGAACGGCACCTCGACGTCGCCGGCCCGGAAGACGTGGCCGTCGACCCCGACGACCGCGATCCCGAACAGGCTCGGGTCGGCCCCTGCCAGAGCGGGGTAGACGTCGCTGACCACACCCTCGTCGAGACCGGCCCACTCTTTGTGGCACTGCTCGACCAGGGCCTGCACCCGCTCGTCGGCCGGCAGGTGCCCGGTCGAGACGTACCGACCGGGAGACTCCTCGGTGGGGCTCACGAGGCGACGCGCCGCGGGGACGAGGTCGAGCCGTCCGTCACGACGCCTTGGTGAGCGTCATGCCCGTGGCGTCGTCACCGAGGGTGAGCTCGCCACCGTCGACGGCGAGGTCCGGGGACGAGGTGAGGAAGTCCGAGAGCCACTCGTCCTGCTCCATGAGCGGCTCCTCGCAGGCCATCATCGTCGAGGCGAGCGGCCCCTCGACCTCGAGCGTCTCACCGTCCCAGGTGGCCGCGCCGTTCATCGTGTTGCACCCGGCGTTGGCGGAGATGCGCCCGTCGGCGAACGTCAGGGTCACCCGGCTGCCCTCGACGAGGTCGTGGCCGCGCACCTCGGTGGACGTGAACGACGATCCGGCGAGGTCCGCGCCACCCCCACCGCAGGCGGCCAGGGCCAGCCCCGCGGCGGCGACGACGAGGGCCGTGCGCCAGGTGAGTTCGCCGGCCCGCGGTCGTGTGGCCCGCCGGCCCGTCCGGTGGGCGTCGGGCTGCAGGGCAGGCATCGCGGGGACCTCCGGGGGCGGGGGGTGAGAGCCCGACAGTAGCGCCCGGCCCGGTGACCCGTCACGGGCTCGGGACGGACGACGGCGACGTCACAGACCGCCGATCCCCTTGGTGAGGAGGGCCGCCCCGATGACGATGACGACCACCGCCATCACGGTCGCGTTGTTCCGGGTGAGCCAGTCCCTCGCCCGCTCCAACGGCACCCGCGCGCGGTCGCCGAGCGTCACGTGCGCCACCAGCGGGAGCGCGACCGACACCGAGCCGACCAGGGCGAAGGCGGCGACCGTGACGGCGGTCGCCGCCACGGTCTCGTCCGCCGCACCGATGGACAGGCCGGCCGCTGCGCTGAGCAGGAGGATCTTGGGGTTCGCGGCCGACAGCAGCACGCCGAGCCGGGCCGCGGTCGCGGGGGTCGAGCCCTCGATCGAGCGCATCCACGCCGGCGCCTCGCTGCGCTCGCGCCGGGTCGACCACTGCCGCACGCCGAGCACGACAAGGGCCGCGCCCAGGACGACACGGGCCCAGGCGACCCAGGTCGGGGGCTCGTCGAACCCCTCGACCACGGACGAGAGCAGCACGAATGCCGTGGTGCCGGCAACGATGCCGGACCACCACCCCGCGAGGAAGGCACCGGCATTCGCGACGGCGCGCGGGGTGAGCAGGAGCAGGATCACCGGGATCACCGGGAACGGCGACGCGGCCACCGCGATGGCGAGGGGCAGCAGGTCGGCCATCACCTCGCGACCTCGAGCCGTGAGGGGTGGGGCATCGGTGTGCTCCTGACGGAAGGTGCGGGGTCGCGACACCCGACCGTAGCGCGGCCGCGCCGCCAGCACGCCGGGTCCGGAGCGACCGGCAGACCGATCCGCGCTGACTCTTGACTCGCTCCAGAAAGCGGGTGAGACTGCGGGGGTGCCCCTGACGAGCGACCCCGAGGCGATGCTGCGCTCCGCCGCGCTGCGCGTCACCCGTCCGCGCGTCGCCGTCCTCACCGCGGTCACCGACCGACCGCACGCGACGACCGACGCCATCATCGAGGCCGTGCGCGCCCACCTCGGCGAGGTGTCGCACCAAGCGGTCTACGACGTCCTGCGGGCGCTGACCACGGCCGGCCTCCTGCGGCGGATCCAGCCCTCGGGCTCGGTGGCGCGCTACGAGTCCCGGGTGGGCGACAACCATCACCACGTCGTCTGCCGGTCCTGCGGCACGATCGCCGACGTCGACTGCGCCGTCGACGACACCCCGTGCCTGACGGCATCCGACGACCACGGCTTCGCGATCGACGAGGCCGAAGTCACCTACTGGGGCCTGTGCCCCGGCTGCGCGGCGGCCCGCACCGCCACCTGACCGACCCCCGACCGACATCGACAAGTACGCCACCACGACAAGGAGATGGTTCGACGTGACCGACCACCAGACCGACGGTGTGACCGCCGAGGGCAGCGACAGCGAGAACCCGGCGATCGACGCCCCCACCCCCAAGGCGCACCGACCCCACACGAACAAGGACTGGTGGCCCGACCAGCTCGACCTCTCGGTCCTCCACAAGCACTCGCCGGCCTCGAGCCCGATGGACGCCGGCTTCGACTACGCCGCCCGGGTCGCCACCCTCGACGTCGACGCCCTCAAGCGCGACATCGTCGAGGTGATGACGACCTCGCAGGACTGGTGGCCGGCCGACTTCGGACACTACGGGGGCCTGTTCATCCGGATGAGCTGGCACTCGGCCGGCACCTACCGCATCGAGGACGGCCGCGGAGGCGCGGGCAGCGGGCAGCAGCGCTTCGCGCCCCTCAACAGCTGGCCCGACAACGCCAACCTCGACAAGGCGCGCCGGCTCCTCTGGCCGGTGAAGCAGAAGTACGGCCAGCAGGTCTCGTGGGCCGACCTGCTCGTGCTCGCCGGCAACGTCGCCCTCGAGGACATGGGCTTCACGACCTTCGGGTTCGCCTTCGGACGGGAGGACGTCTGGGAGCCCGAGGAGATCTTCTGGGGTCC
>DATITJ010000151.1:0-5863 GCA_035467935.1 Ornithinibacter sp. | reverse complement strand
CGACGGCCCGCACCGCGACATGCGTCGCGCCCGCGCCGCGGCCCTGAACATCATCCCGACGAGCACCGGTGCCGCGAAGGCCATCGGCCTGGTCATGCCCGAGCTCAAGGGCAAGCTCGACGGCTACGCCCTGCGGGTGCCCGTGCCGACGGGCTCGGCCACCGACCTCACCTTCGAGGCCGGACGCGAGACCACCGTCGCCGAGGTCAACGCGATCATCAAGGCTGCCGCGGACGGCCCGCTCAAGGGCTTCCTCAAGTACACCGAGGACCCGATCGTGTCGGCCGACATCGTCACCGACCCGAGCTCGTGCATCTTCGACTCCGGCCTGACCAAGGTCATCGGCAACCAGGTCAAGGTCGTCGGCTGGTACGACAACGAGTGGGGCTACTCCATGCGCCTCGTCGACCTCGTCGCCCTCGTCGGCAAGAGCCTCTGAGAACGCGGGGCCGAGCCGATCATGGGTGACATCGCCACGCTGGGCGACCTGCGCGGCAAGCGCGTCCTCGTCCGCTCCGACCTCAACGTGCCGCTCGACGGCACGACGATCACGGACGACGGCCGCATCCGGGCCTCGGTCCCGACGATCGACCGGCTCGCCGAGGCGGGCGCACGCGTCATCGTGTGCGCCCACCTCGGCCGGCCCAAGGGTGCCCCCGAGGAGAAGTACTCCCTCGCGCCGGTCGCCGACCGGCTCGGTGAGCTCCTCGGGCGCCCCGTCACCTTCGCCACCGCCACGGTGGGGGGGAGCGCCCGGGCGGCCGTGGCCGCGAGGGCCGACGGCGACGTCGTGCTCCTGGAGAACCTCCGCTTCAACCCGGGCGAGACCGCCAAGACCGACGAGGGCCGCGCCGAGTTCGCCGACGCCCTTGCGAGCCTGGCCGACGCGTTCGTCTCCGACGGATTCGGGGTCGTGCACCGCAAGCAGGCGTCGGTCTACGACGTCGCGACGCGGCTGCCGTCGGCCATGGGCGGGCTCGTGGCCACCGAGGTCGAGGTCCTCAAGCGCCTCACGCAGGACCCCGAGCGGCCGTATGCCGTGGTGCTCGGCGGCGCGAAGGTCGCCGACAAGCTCGCGGTCATCGACAACCTCATGGACACCGCCGACCGCCTGCTCATCGGCGGCGGCATGCTCTTCACCTTCCTCGCGGCCCAGGGCCACGAGATCGGCAGGAGCCTGTTCGACGCCGAGAGCGTCGAGGCGTGCAGGGGCTACCTCGCGCGCGCCGAGGCGTCGGGGGTCGAGATCGTGCTGCCCGTCGACGTCGTGTGCGGCAGGGAGTTCTCGGCCGACACCGAGGTCACCACGGTCGACGCCGACGCCATCCCGGCCGACGTCATCGGTCTCGACATCGGCCCGCGCTCGGCCGAGCTCTACGCCGAGAAGCTCGCCGACACCAGGACGGTGTTCTGGAACGGCCCGATGGGGGCCTTCGAGATGGAGCCGTTCGCCGCCGGCACCCTCCGCGTCGCGCAGGCCCTGGTCACGGCCACCGAGAACGGCGCCCTCACCGTCGTCGGGGGCGGCGACTCCGCCGCCGCCGTGCGACAGCTCGGCTTCGCCGACGAGCAGTTCGGCCACATCTCCACCGGGGGAGGTGCGTCGCTGGAGTACCTCGAGGGCAAGGAGCTCCCCGGCATCTCCGTCCTGTCCTGACCGCACCGCAGCACCGTTCACCTAGGGAGAACCCATGGCCTCCGGCCGCACCCCGCTCATGGCGGGCAACTGGAAGATGAACCTCGACCACCTCCAGGCGACCCACCTCGTGCAGAAGCTCGACTGGACCCTCAAGGACGGCCGTCACGACTTCGGCGCCGTCGAGGTCGCGGTCCTGCCGCCGTTCACCGACATCCGCAGCGTGCAGACGCTCATCGACGGTGACCGCCTCGAGCTCAAGCACGGCGCGCAGGACCTCTCGGTCCACGACGCCGGCGCCTACACGGGTGAGATCAGCGGGGCGTTCCTCGCCAAGCTCGGGTGCACCTACGTCGCCGTCGGCCACAGCGAGCGGCGCGAGTACCACCAGGAGGGCGACGAGCTCGTCAACGCGAAGGTGCAGGCGGCCTTCCGGCACGGCCTCACGCCGATCTTCTGCTGTGGTGAGGGCCTGGAGATCCGTCAGGCCGGCACCCACGTCGAGCACGTGCTGGCCCAGGTCGAGGCCGGGCTCAAGGACGTCCCGGTCGAGCAGGCCAGGACCGTCGTCGTCGCCTACGAGCCCATCTGGGCCATCGGCACCGGCGAGGTCGCCACGCCCGAGGACGCGCAGGAGGTCTGTGCCGCGATCCGCACCAAGCTCGCCGAGCTCTACAGCGGCGACGTGGCCGACGGCATCCGCGTGCTCTACGGCGGCTCGGTGAAGTCGGGCAACGTCGCGGCCATCATGGCCAAGGAGGACGTCGACGGCGCCCTCGTCGGCGGCGCCTCGATCGACCCGGCCGAGTTCGCGGCGATCTGCCGCTTCAAGGACCACCTCAAGACCTCCTGAGGCCCGGCCTGTCGGGATCCGCTCACCGCAGCGGTTATCCTGTACCGGTTGTCCCCCCGACCCCGCAGTAAGGATTGCCCGTGGATGTGGTTCGCATCGGCCTCCAGGTCCTCCTGGTCCTCGGTGGCCTGTTCCTGACCCTCCTCATCCTGCTCCACAAGGGCAAGGGTGGCGGTATGTCCGACATGTTCGGCGGGGGGATGTCGAGCTCACTGGGCGGCTCCTCCGTCGCCGAGAAGAACCTCGACCGCATCACGATCGCGGTCGCCCTCGTCTGGTTCACGTGCGTCGTGGGTCTGGGCGTCCTCGAACGATTCGCCTGACAGGGGTAGGTAGACATGGCTGGTGGTAATGCGATCCGCGGGTCGCGCGTCGGTGCGGGCCCGATGGGTGAGGCCGAGCGCGGCGAGGTGGCCCCCCGGGTGCACATCTCGTTCTGGTGCTCCAACGGGCACGAGACGCGGCCGAGCTTCGCCGAGGAGGCCGGCCCGGCCATCCCCGAGCAGTGGGACTGCCCGCGCTGCGGGCTCCCCGCCGGGCACGACAAGGACAACCCGCCGGCCGCTCCCAGGGTCGAGCCCTACAAGACGCACCTCGCGTACGTGAAGGAGCGCCGCTCAGACGAGGACGGCGAGGCCATCCTCGAGGAGGCCCTGGAGACGCTGCGCGGCCGCGGCCTCATCCAGTAGTCCGGCCACACCGGCCCGGCCCGCGCCCACTCGGGTAGGGCCCTCAGCTGCGGCCGAGCCGCACCAGGTGCCCGGTGACGCCGACGACCCAGCCGCGCTCCCGGGCCAGCCAGCGCACGGCGACGAGCATCCGCGTCACGACGGGCATGCCCCGGCGGGGCGGCTCGACCGCGAGGTCGGTGCCGAACGGGTCGGTGCTCATGACCCAGCGGTAGCCGCCCGTCACCACCAGGTGGTCGCCGATCGCGGTGCCGATGACGGTCACGGCGTCGGCCGCCGTCTCGTCACCGCCGTCGTGCCGCTCCAGGGCCAGGTCGTATGCCGTCGCGACGGTCGCCAGGTCGCTCGGGTCGATGCCGTGCGCGGCGTAGGCGGCCCGGACCGTGTCGAGCGAGGCCTGCTCCTGCGCCGTCAGCGGTCGCGTGCCGACCGACTCGACGGGCTCGACGCCCTCGAGCGAGCCGCCGGTCTCCTCGTCGGGCAGGTCGGGTGCCGTGCCGTCGGATGCCGTGCCATCCGGTGCCGTGGCGTCGTCGCCGCGTCCCCGGATCCGGTCGAACAGTCCCATCTCTCAGCCCTCCAGGTCGGTGGCCGCGTCGGTGTCGAGCAGCCAGAGCGTGCGCTCCGAGCCGTGCACGTGCGCGGCCGGGGTGGTCTCGAAGGGCGCGCCGCCGACGCCGCGGCGCACGGCATCCGCCTTGTCCGCCCCGCTGACGAGGAACCACACCTGGCGCGAGCGCTCGAGGCACTCCCGGGTCAGCGAGACCCGCGTCGGCGGGGGCTTGGGCGAGTCGTGCACCGCGATGGCGATCGCGTCGGCGCGGCCGGCGGCGGGGTGGTGCGGGAAGAGCGAGGCGACGTGGCCGTCCGGCCCGACCCCGAGCACCATGACGTCGAAGGCGCCGCCGCCGTGCGCGCGCAGGGCCGCCTCGTAGGCCCGGGCGCTGTCCTCGGCGCTGGCGCTGGTGTCGGGCCCGGCGACGCGGTGGACGTGGTCGGGGTCGAGCCCGAGGGTGGCCAGGCCGGCCTCGTCGTTCTGGGTGTCGTTGCGGTCGGCGTCGCCGGCGGGCAGGTAGCGCTCGTCGCCCCACCACACGTGCACGCGCGACCAGTCCACGGCGTGCCGGGCGGGCTCGGCGGCCAGCGACCGGACGACCTGCGAGCCCATCGACCCGCCGGTCATCGACACCTGCGCCACCCCCCGGGCCGCCTGGGCGTCGACGACGGCGACGACGAGCCGGGCAGCGGCCGCGTCGGCGAGCGCCTGCCGCGACGGGTGGACGACGACGACGGCCGCACTCATGAGCGCTCCTCCTTGGCCCTGGCGAGCTTGGTGGCGGCGGCCTTCCTGACCAGGCCCGGGTCGTCGGCCTTCGGCGGCATCGGCTGCGCCTCGACCATCGCGCTGCTGCCGCTCGTCCGGGCCGCCCGGCGCAGCCGCTGGACCGTGCGCTCGGCCTCGGCGACCGAGGGCGCCCGGCCCGCCTTGACGGCCTCGCTCGCCGTGTGGCGCGAGATGGTGACCTTGCGCAGGCCGACGGTGAGCGCCTCGTGGTAGACCTCGTCGGGGTCGAGGCGCCGCAGCTCGTCGGCGAGGCACTCGGCGTCGCTGCGGGCGGCGAGGGCGATGGTGCGGTCGGGCTGGCCCGGCTGCGAGAGCGTGGCCGTGTCGCCGTCCTGCGGCCGCACGAGGTCGACCGTGCCGCTCGCCCGCTCCAGGCGCACCGAGATGAGGCCGCTGCGGTTGCGCGACCGCGCCAGCGACACCGGGCAGCGGAGCCGGGCCGCGAGCCAGCCGGCCAGCAGCTCGCCCGAGGGCGAGTCGGCGGCGGCGACGACCGTCGCCGCCGTCACCGGCTCGAAGGGCGGCTGGTCGAGAGCCGCGGCCAGGACGGCGCGCCACAGCGTCACGCGCGACCACGCGAGGTCGCCGTCGCCGTGGGCGTAGCTGTCGGAGAGGCGCTTGAGCACCGTGCGGGGCGCACTCGACGACCTCGCGGCATCGGTGACGCGGCGCTGGGCCATCGCGCCGATGGGGTCCAGCGACGGGCTCTTCGGGCCGTTGCCCGGCCACCAGGCGACGATGGGGGAGTCGGCGAGCAGCAGCGGCGTGACGACGGCGCGGCCGTGCGAGGCCAGCGGGCCGTAGAGCCTGAGCACGACGACCTCGGACGCGCCGGCGTCACCGCCGACCCGGATCTGCCCGTCGAGCCGAGCGGCCCCCCGCTTGTCCCCGGTGACCACCACGATGATGCGGCACGGGTGCTGGCGACTGGCGTCGTTGGCGGTGTCGATGGACGCGTCGGCCTCCGACTCGTCGACGACGACGAGGAGCGTGAGGACGCGGGACAGGGCCATCGACCCGGTGTCGGCCCGCAGCCGGATCAGCCGCTTGGAGATGTCGGCGGTCGTCGTGCTCGGCAGGTCGACGATCACGGCAGCCTCCACTCACGGCCGTCGCGGCGCATCATGGCGTCGGCACCCTTGGGGCCCCAGCCCCCGGAGACGTACTGCTCGGGCGCGCTGCCCTTCCTGGCCCAGAACTCCTCGATGGGGTCGAGGATCTGCCAGGAGAGCTCGACCTCCTCGTGCCGCGGGAAGAGCGGCGGCTCGCCGAGCAGCACGTCGAGGATGAGCCGCTCGTAGGCCTCGGGCGAGGACTCGGTGAACGCGCGGCCGTAGCCG
>DATITJ010000150.1:0-5608 GCA_035467935.1 Ornithinibacter sp. | reverse complement strand
GGCTCGCGCGACGGGGTCGAGGTCGACCGCGCCGTGGTCGCCGCCGACGGCCTCGTGGGGCGGGTCGTGGCGGTCGGGCCGTGGACCTCCGACGTGCTGCTCCTCGGCAGCCCCGGCCTCGCCCTCGGCGTGCGGGTGGGGGAGCGCGGCGTGCTCGGTGAGGCCTCGGGCTCGGCCGTCGCCGGCGCGGCCCGCCCGGCGCCCGGCCTGCTCTCCGTCGGCCTCGTCGAACGCGGGTCGATGACGGCGGGGGAGTCCGCGACGACGCTGGGCAGCGTCGGCGGACGCCCCTACGCGCCCGGCATCCGCGTCGGAACCGTGCGCTCCGTCGACCCGGGCATCGCCGGGCTCGCCCCCACCGGCACGCTCACCCCGGCCGTCGACCCGACGTCGATCGACGTCGTCGCGGTGGTGCTCGGCGACCCCCGCCGCGCGCCGCGACCCGTCGCCACCCCGGGCCCCGGTCCGTCCGCGACGGTGGCACCCTGATGGCTCCCACCGCCGTGCTGCTGCGGGTCGGTGCCCTCCTCGCCGCGGTGCTCCTCGTCGTCACCCTGGCCGCCCGGCACGTCAGCCCCCTGCCGGACCTCGTGCTCGTGCTCGTCGTCGCCTGGGCCCTGCTGCGCGGCCCCGTCGCGGGGGCCGCGGTCGGCCTGGGCGCGGGGTGGCTGCTCGACCTGGTCCCGCCCGGCTCGAGCCAC
Source organism: Ornithinibacter sp. (assembly GCA_035467935.1). Lineage (GTDB taxonomy): Bacteria > Actinomycetota > Actinomycetes > Actinomycetales > Dermatophilaceae > Fodinibacter. Next base: position 4,907 of record DATITJ010000150.1, on the reverse strand, counting down.
CTCGGCGTGCTCGCCCTGACGTATGCCGCGGGCGGTGCCCTCGCGGGGCGTGCCCGGGTCGAGGGTCCGGTCGCCCCGCCGCGGGTCGCGGTCGTGGCGCTCGCGGCATCCGCACTCGTCGAGGGGGTGGGTGTCGTGGGGGCCCTCGCGGTGGGCGCGCCGGTCGCCGTCGCCGACGTCGCGCTGTCGTGCCTGCTCACCGCGACCGTCGCGGCCGTCGTCGTGCCGCTCGTCGTGGGCGCCGAACGGGGCCTGGTGCGCCGGCGGTACGGATGACCTGGCCCGCACGTGCGAGGAGGGACGCGCGAGGGAGCTCCGGCGTGGGGCGCGACCGCCACGTGGGCAGCCACCAGGGGCGTTTCCTTGCCGTCGTCGTCCTCGTCGTGCTGGGGTTCGGCGGGCTCGTGGGCCGGCTCGGGCAGGTGCAGCTGGTCGGGCACGAGGACTTCGCGGGCGGCGCGTCGGGCCTCGACACCCGCACCCTCGTCGTGCCGGCCGTGCGGGGGCGCATCCTCGACAGCCAGGGGCTGCCGCTCGCCGACAACCGGCTCAGCACCGTCGTCACCATCGAGCGCCGCCTCATCGTCGACCGGGACGACCGGGGAGCCGCCGTCGTGCGCGACGTCGCCGCCGTGCTCGGGCTCCCCGCCGACCGGCTCCTCGGCCGCACGTGGCTGTGCGGCGAGGACGGGGCCCCGGCCGCGCCGGCCTGCTGGTCCGGCTCGCCCCAGGTGCCGGTGCCCCTGGCCGAGGACGTCGACCCCACCAGGGCGCTCTCGCTCGTCGAGCAGCCCGAGCGATTCCCCGGCATCGCCGTGGAGTCGCGCCCGGTCCGCACCTACCCCCGGCCGCTCGGCACGAGCGCCGCCCACGTCATCGGCTACCTCGGTCAGCTGCGGGCCGAGGAGGTCGAGCAGGACGCGACCGTCGGCACCGACGACCTCGTCGGCCGGGCGGGCCTCGAGCAGCAGTACGACGAGGTCCTGCGCGGCACGCCGGGCCGCACGGTCGTGGCCGTCGACCCGCGCGGCATCGTCACCCGGGTCGTCTCCCGCGCCGAGCCGGTGCCCGGGCGCGACCTCGTCACCTCGCTCGACGCCCGCGTCCAGGCGAGCGCGGAGAAGGCCCTGGCCACGCAGATCGCCGCCGCGCGCACGCGCGGCTGGGCCGCCGACTCCGGTGCCGTCGTCGTGCTCGACGCACGCACGGGGGCGGTCGCAGCGCTGGCCAGCGCACCGGCATACGACCCGAACGTCTGGACCGGGGGCATCTCGCCCGCCGACTACGCGCGCCTCACCGACCCGCAGGCCGGCACGCCCCTGCTGTCGCGCGCGACCGGTGTGGTGACCGCACCCGCGAGCACGCTGAAGCCGGCGTCGGTCACCGCGGCGGTGCGCGCGGGCAACCCCCTTCGCGGCACCTACGCCTGCCCGTCGAGCTATCGCATCGGCAACCGGGTCTTCAACAACCACGAGACGAAGGATCGAGGACGCATCAGCTTCGCCAAGGCCATCGAGATCTCCTGCGACACGGTCTTCTACAAGGTCGCCTACGACGCCTGGCGCACCCAGGGCGGCACCGGCGCCCCCGTCGACGCACCCGACCCGTTCGTCGAGGTGACCACCGGGCTCGGTCTCGGCTCGCGCACCGGCATCGACCTGCCGGGGGAGGCAGCCGGCCGCATCCCCGACCGTGCGTCGAAGCTCACGACGTGGGAGGCGACCAGGGACCAGACCTGCGCCCGAGCCCGCACCGGCTACCTCGAGGTGGCGGACCGCGAGCGCGCGGCCTACCTCAGGGCGATCGCGGTCGAGGGCTGCGAGAGCGGGTTCGTCGTGCGGGCCGGTGACGTGGCGAACTTCTCGATCGGCCAGGGCGACGTGGCGGCCACCCCGCTGCAGGTGGCGGTCATGTATGCCGCCTACGCCAACGGCGGGATCGTGGTCACCCCGCGTGTCGGGTCCAGCCTGGTCGACCCCGTGGGGGGCGCCGGCGAGCCGGTCGCGGCCGGCCCGACCCGCGCCGCTCCCGTCCCCGACGAGGTCGGCGCCTACGTGCGCGGCGCGCTGCGCTCGGCGGTCACCGGCGGCAGCGTCCGCGTGCAGTTCGCCGGGATGCCGGACTGGCCCGTCGCGGGGAAGACCGGCACCGGCGAGGTGGCCGGGAAGCGTGACACCTCGTGGTTCGCGTCGTACGCGCCCGCGAACGACCCGCGGTGGGTCGTCTCGGTCGTCGTGTCGCAGGGAGGTCCGGGCGCCAGCACCGCGGCGCCGGTCGCCCGGGCGGTGCACGAGACCCTCCGCGGCCTGCGGTGAGACGAGGTCTCGCCGGCCGATAGGCTGGGCCGCATGGCTGATTTCGACGTCGTTGTCCTCGGTGCCGGTCCTGGTGGTTACGTCGCGGCGATCCGCGCGTCACAGCTCGGGAAGAAGGTCGCCGTCGTCGAGAAGAAGTACTGGGGCGGGGTCTGCCTCAACGTCGGCTGCATCCCCAGCAAGGCCCTCATCGCGAACGCGACCCTGGCCCACACGCTGACCCACGACAAGGCGAAGTTCGGCATCGAGGGCGATGCCACGATGAGCTACGGCCCGACGTTCAAGCGCTCGCGCCAGGTGTCCGCCGGCATCGTCAAGGGCGTCCACTTCCTCATGAAGAAGAACGGCATCGAGGAGGTCGACGGCTGGGGCACCCTCACCGGTCCGACCTCCATGGAGGTCGCCCTCAACGACGGCTCTGCGCGCCAGCTGACCTTCGACCACCTCATCCTCGCGCCGGGAGCCGTCACCCGCATGCTTCCCGGCGTCGAGGTGTCGACCAACGTCGTGACCTACGAGGAGCAGATCCTCGACGAGAACCTCCCGGGCTCGATGATCATCGCCGGGTCGGGCGCGATCGGCGTCGAGTTCGCCTACGTCATGAAGAACTTCGGCGTCGACGTCACGATCGTCGAGTTCCTCGACCGGATGGTGCCGACCGAGGACGCCGACATCTCCAAGGAGCTCGCCCGTCACTACAAGAAGCTCGGCGTCACGGTGCTGCTGAGCACGAAGGTCGAGGGCGTCGAGGACACCGGCTCCGGGGTGAAGGTGACGGTCTCCCCGGCATCCGGCGGCGACCAGCAGGTGCTCGAGGCCGACAAGTTCCTCTCGGCGATCGGGTTCGCCCCGCGCACCGAGGGCTACGGGCTCGAATCCACCGGGGTCGCCCTCACCGACCGCGGCGCCATCGCGATCGACGACTACTGCCGCACCAACGTCCCGAACGTCTACGCCATCGGCGACGCGACGTCCAAGCTCATGCTCGCCCACGTCGCCGAGGCGATGGGCGTCGTCGCGGCCGAGACGCTGGCCGGCGCGCCGACGATGCCGGTCGAGTACGACTTCGTGCCCCGCGCCACCTACTGCCACCCCCAGATCGGCTCGTTCGGCTACTCCGAGGCGCAGGCGAAGGAGAAGGGCTACGACGTCAAGACGGCGCAGTTCCCGTTCAGCGCGAACGGCAAGGCGATGGGCCTCGGGGATGCCGTGGGGTTCGTCAAGATCGTGGCCGACGCCACGCACAACGAGATCCTCGGCGCGCACATGATCGGCCCCGACGTCACCGAGCTCCTGCCGGTGCTGACGCTCGCCCAGAAGTGGGACCTCACGGCCGACGAGGTGTCACGCAACGTCTTCGCCCACCCGACGCTCTCGGAGTCGGTGAAGGAGGCCATCGAGGGCATCGCGGGCCACATGATCAACCTCTGATCCCCGCGTCCCGTCACAGGGGACGCACGACGGATGCCGTCCGCCCACCTCGAGCGGACGGCATCCGCGTGTCGGGGCGGTGGTGCACCGGCGTAGCCTCGGTGGCGTGACCGAGCAGCAGCCGTACCAGGTCCTCGAGCAAGGCGACGGGTTCGAGCTGCGCCGCTACCCGCCCCACCTGGTGGCCGAGGTCGAGCTCGACGGCTCCTTCGAGGGCGTGGGCAACCGGGCCTTCGGGGCCCTGTTCGGCTACCTCACGGGCCGCAACGAGTCGCGGCGCCCGGTCGCCATGACCGCCCCGGTGGTGCAGGAGGCGACCTCGTCCGAGAAGGTGGCGATGACGGCCCCGGTCGTCCAGACCGAGGGCGCGCAGGGTGGGTACGTCGTCGCGTTCGTGCTCCCCGCGTCGATGACGCCGGAGACCGCACCGGTCCCGACGAACCCGGACGTGCGGATCCGGGCCGTGCCAGAGCGTCTGGCGGCCGCCGCGACGTACTCGGGCCGGTGGACCCGGTCCTCCTACGAGCGACACCTCGCCGATCTGCTGGGCGCCGTGGTCGCGGCCGGGTTCGTCCCGATCGGGGCGCCTCGCTTCGCGCGGTTCGACCCCCCGTTCACACCGTGGTTCCTCCGGCGCAACGAGGTCGTCCAGGACGTCACCCGCGCGCACCGGACCTGACGGGTGCCGTCGAGCCGGGCGCACTCGCGCGCACGCCGGGCCCGGCGTCGAGGACGGTGCCCTCCGGGTCCGCGAACCACGCGCTGCGGAACTCCCCGAACGACGCGACACCGTCGACCCGGGAGAGCCCCTCGGCCTCGAACGTCCGGAAGGCGACGCCCTTCTCGCGCAACGCGACGACCTCGCCGTCGACGTCGGCCGGGGGGACCTGGAACGCCATGGCCGTCGCCCGGTTGGTGCCGGCGAAGGACGGCGTCAGCTCGTGACGGAGTCGCGGGAGAGGAAGGCGTCGATCTGGTTGATGGCCGTGGTCGCACCCTCCTCGACGCCCATGTCGAGCACGGTCTGCAGGCCCTCGGCCGTGGCGTAGACGCTCGAGTACACCGCCCGGGTGCCGCCGCCGACCGTCTCGAACGTGAAGACGTTCTCGCAGACGGGCATGTCGGGGTTGGGGGTGAGGTCCTCGTGGGCGAAGCCGTCGA
>DATITJ010000149.1:0-6866 GCA_035467935.1 Ornithinibacter sp. | reverse complement strand
GGCACCCGGGCTCCAGTCGGCGGTCATGAGGGCCTTGGCGAACGGGCCCGAGGTGCCGAAGGCCGCGCACGACAGGAGCATGGCGACGAGGCCGAGCCCTCGGTGTCGTCGCATCGCCTCGACCACGGTGACCGCCTCCTCGTGCCGCGCCCTGCCGGCGCGGGGCGACCGGGATGTCAGGAGCAAAGTATGCTGTTGCCCATGACGCTAGCCGTCCACGATGTCAGGGGTCAAGATGGTGTTCACCTATGACACGGACCTGACCCTGATGCACGCCGCGGCGCTGGCCAACACCGGCCCGGCGCTCGGCAGCGAGGACCGGGAGGACCTGCCGGACCTGGCGGCCCTCGTGGCCTGGATGGACCACTGGGAGTGGACGGGGCGCCGACCCGGGAGCGAGGACGAGGTGGAGGCCGTGCGCCGGCTCCGACCCCGGCTGCGCGAGGTCTGGGGGCTGGACGAGGACGACCTCGTCGACGCCGCGAACACCCTGCTCGAGGAGGGCCGGGCACTCCCCCGGCTCGTGCGGCACGGCGCCCTCGGGTGGCACGTGCACGCGACGAGCGACGACGCCCCGCTGGCCCGACGGATCGCCGTCGAGGTGGGGATGGCCCTGGTCGACGTCATCCGCGCCGACGAGACCGACCGGCTCAAGGTGTGCGCCGGCGAGGACTGCGAGGACCTGGTCATCGACCTCAGCAGGAACCGCTCACGCAAGTTCTGCGACGGCACCTGCGGCACCCGCGCCAACGTCGCGGCCTACCGCGCCCGCAAGGCCGCCGCCCCCTGATCCCTGTCCCGACATCGACCGACAGGTCGATCTCGGGACGGTCAGGCGCCTTCGCCGAAGAGGCTCGTCACCGAGCCGTCCGCGAAGACCTCCTTGACCGCCGCGCTGATGAGCGGGGCGATCGACAGCACCGTGAGGCAGTCGATCTCCTTCTCCGGCGGGATCGGGAGGGTGTTGGTCACGATGACCTCCGTCGCGGCGCACTTGCGCAACCGGTCGACCGCGGGGTCGCTGAGGATCGCGTGCGTCGCCGCGATGATCACCGCCTTGGCGCCGTCGGCCATCAGCGCGTCGGCGGCCTTGGTGATCGTGCCGCCGGTGTCGATCATGTCGTCGACGAGCACGCAGACCCGGTCGCGCACCTCACCGACGACGCGGTTGGCGACCATCTCGTTGGGGCGGTTGATGTCTCGGGTCTTGTGGATGAACGCCAGCGGGGCGCCCCCGAGCCGCTTGGACCACTGCTCGGCGACCTTGATGCGCCCGGCATCCGGTGACACGACCGCGAGGTCCTCGTCGCCGTACTTGCCGGCCACGTACTCGCTGAGGATCGGGATCGCCATGAGGTGGTCGACCGGCCCGTCGAAGAAGCCCTGGATCTGGTCGGTGTGCAGGTCGACACAGATGAGCCGGTCGGCACCGGCCGTCTTGAACATGTCGGCCATGAGGCGGGCGCTGATCGGCTCGCGACCGCGGTGCTTCTTGTCCTGGCGGGCGTAGCCGTAGAACGGCATGACCACGGTGATCCGCTTGGCGCTGGCCCGCTTGAGCGCGTCGACCATGAGCAGGTGCTCCATGATGCACTCGTTGATCGGGCTGGTGTGGCTCTGGATGACGAAGGCGTCCGAGCCACGCACCGACTCCTCGAAGCGCACGTAGATCTCACCGTTGGCGAAGTCGTAGGCGCTCGTCGGCACGAGCTCGGTGCCGAGCTGGGCCGCGACCTCCTGGGCCAGTCCGGGGTTGGCCCGCCCCGAGAAGACCATCATCTGCTTCTTCGGGCGCTTGCGGATGTTCGCCGAGGGCGGTCGGTTGCTGCTCACTGGTGGTCACCCTCCGGGGTGCTCGGCTGCTGCTCGGGCTCGGGATGCCGCTCGCGCGCCGCCGCGGCCGCCGCGGCGGTGGCGGTACCCGGCCGGGCACGCTCGACCCAACCGTCGACGTTGCGCTGGCGACCCCGAGCCACCGCGATCTGGCCGGGCTCGACGTCGTCGACGAGAGCGGACCCGGCGGCGACGTAGGCGCCGTCGCCGACGTCCACCGGGCTGACGACGACGGTGTGCGAGCCGATGAACGAGTGCCGGCCCACGGTGGAGTGGTGTTTCGCGACCCCGTCGTAGTTGGCGAAGATCGTGCCGGCGCCGATGTTGGCGCCCTCGCCGATGGTGACGTCACCGGCATACGTGAGGTGCGGCACCTTCGCGCCGGGGCCGATGTCGGCGTTCTTGGTCTCGACGAAGCCGCCGATCTTGCCTCTCTCGCCCAGGCGCGTGCCGGGGCGGAGGTAGGAGTACGGGCCGACCGTGGCGCCGGGGCCGACGACCGCGAGGTTCGCGACGGCGCGGGTCACCTCGGCACCGTCGCCGACCTCGGTGTCGGTGAGGGTGACCTCGGGGCCGACGACCGCGTCGGTGCCGATGCTCGTGGCACCCAGCAGCTGGGTGCCCGGCAGGATCGTGGAGTCCCGGCCGATGGAGACGTCGACGTCGATCCACGTCGTGGCCGGGTCGACGATCGTGACGCCGGCGCGCATGTGGCCCTCGCAGAGCCGGCGGTTGAGCTCGCGACCGAGCGCCGCGAGCTGCACCCGGTCGTTGACGCCCTCGGTCTGCCACAGGTCGTCGACGACGTGGGCGCGCACCGGGCGGCCCGCGGCCCGCGCGATGGCGACGACGTCGGTGAGGTACTTCTCGCCCTGGGCGTTGTCGGTGCCGACCTGCGCCAGCGCCTCGCGCAGCACCGCGGCGTCGAAGGCGTAGATGCCCGAGTTGATCTCGGTCACCGTGCGCTGGGCGTCGGTGGCGTCGCGGTGCTCGACGATGCGCTCGACGTGGCCGTGGGCGTCGCGCACCACCCGGCCGTAGCCGGTGGGGTCCCCGAGGTGGGCGGTGACGACCGAGACGGCACTGCCGGTCTCGAGGTGCGCCGCGGTGAGCTCGACGAGGGTGTCACCGGTGAGGAGCGGCACGTCGCCGTAGGTGACGAGCACCGTGCCGGACAGGTCGGCCGGCAGGGCGTCGAGTCCGCACTCGACGGCGCGGCCGGTGCCCTTGACGTCGTCCTGGTCGGCGATGACCAGGCCGGTGTCGAGCGCGGTGCAGACCTCGACGACGCGGTCGCGGTCGTGGCGGACGACGACGCCGACATGGTCGGCGCCTGTGGCCCGGGCGGCGCGGATGGCGTGGCCGACGAGGGAGAGTCCGCCGATGCGGTGCAGGACCTTGGGGGTGGCGGACCTCATCCGCGTGCCCTCACCGGCAGCGAGGACGATGACGGCGGCCGGGCGGGGAGTGCTCACGCGCAGGGGCTCCAGGTGTGGTGCGGGTGCCAGCGGACGCGCGTCATGCTACCCGCCACCGCGACCCCGGTCCGCAGGGCGGTCGGGTGACGGCATCCGCCATGATGTGCAGTGGCACCACGTCGACTCGGCCGTCCCGGCCCGTGGGCCGTGAGAGGAGCCCGCCATGACGGTGACCACGAACGAGGCGAGAGCGGAGTCCCGCGACGGTCGAGGCTTCACCTTCCGGGCCGGCGCGACTGACGGGGTGGCCCCTGGTGACATGGTCGTCATCTGCCCCGCCGAAGGGGTGCGCATCCTGGCTCAGGTCGTCGACGTCGTCGAGCCGGTCGGCGACGACCCGCTGACCGGGTTCGGTGTCGTCATCGGCAGCCTGGACGAGGCGGGCACGGTGCAGCGCAGTGACCGGCCGCCCTTCCGCGGGGCCGTCCTCGACCTCGCCCGGCCCACCGAGCTCGGCGGCCTGCACGGCGCGGCCGCCGGGACGATGGCGATCGGCACGTGGCGCACCGGTGACGGCGGCGCGCCGGCGACCCTGCGGGCCGGCGGGTTCAACCGTCACACCTTCCTCTGCGGGCAGAGCGGATCGGGCAAGACGTACGCCCTCGGGGTGCTGCTGGAGCGGCTCATGCTCCAGACCGACCTGCGGATGGCCGTCTTCGACCCGAACGCCGACTTCGTCCACCTGGGCTCCACCCTGCCGGGGGTGGAGCTGGCCGACGCCCGGCGGATCGCCGACCGGGGCGTGCGCGTGCTGCGCAGCGCCTCCACCCGCACCGAGGGCGACGAGCCGCTGCGGCTGCGGTTCCGCACGATGACCCGTCAGGCGCAGGCCGCGACCCTGCAGCTCGACCCGATCCGCGACCGGGACGAGTACAACGCCTTCGTCAGCTTCCTCGCCCAGATGGGTGGTGCGTCGGACCTCGGCGCCCTGCTCGCCGGGCTGCGCACGGGCACCACCGGCCAGCAGTCACTGGGCCGGCGGATGGAGAACCTCGGCCTGCTCCAGTGGGAGGTGTGGGCCCGTGACCTGCCCTCCGCCGCCGACGTCGTCACCGGTGGCAACGGCATCACGGTGATGGACCTCGGCGGCTTCGGCGACCCGTCGGAAGCGGTCGCCGTCTGCCTCGAGGTGGTCGACGAGCTGTGGGCCCAGCGCGACCGGCGCATCCCGACCCTGCTCGTCATCGACGAGGCCCACAACCTGTGTGGCACCGACCCGACGAGCCAGGTGGGGCAGCGGCTGCTCGACCGGCTCATCCAGGTCGCCGCCGAGGGCCGCAAGTACGGCCTGTGGCTGCTGCTGTCCTCGCAGCGGCCCTCGAAGATCCACCCGCAGATCCTCAGCCAGTGCGACAACCTCATGCTCATGCGGATGAACAGCCCCGACGACATCGCCGAGCTCGGCCGCACCTTCGGGTTCGCGCCCAAGGCGATGCTGCAGGCCTCCAACGGCTTCGTCCAGGGCGAGGCCCTGCTCGCCGGCGGGTTCGCACCGGTGCCGATGCTCGTGCAGGTCCGCGAGCGGCTCACGGCCCAGGGCGGCGGCGACGTCGCCGTGCCGCTCGTGTCCACCGACGGCTGACGTCCCGGCGGCGTCAGAACAGGTCGGTGAGCTCGGACCGGACCCGCGAGCGCACGGCCTCGAGCGACTCCTTGGCGGTGGCGGCCTCGCGCGCGGCGGCCGCCAGCCCCTGGCACTCGGGGAGGGTGTGCAGCGAGAGCGCGAGGCGCACGACCGGCACCTTGCTCGGCGCCATCGACAGGCTCGAGACGCCGAGCCCGGTGAGCACCAGCGCAAGCAGCGGGTCGCCGGCCGACTCACCGCAGACCCCGATCGGACGGCCCACGCGCCGGGCCCCGTCGCACGCGGCGGCCACGACGTCGAGCACCGCGGGCTGCCACGGGTCGAGCAGGTCCGACAGCGCGCCCTGCATGCGGTCGGCGGCCATCGTGTACTGCGCGAGGTCGTTGGTGCCGAGGCTGCCGAAGTCGACCTCGGCGAGCACGTGCGCCGCCCGCAGCGCCGCACCCGGCACCTCGATCATGACCCCGGCCTTGGGCAGTCCGTTCTCGCGCACGCGCCGCGCGAACCACGCGGCCTCCTCGGCGGTCGCGACCATCGGCGCCATGACGCGCACGTCGGCGCCGGTGTCCTTGGCGGCGATGGCGAGCGCCTCGAGCTGCGCGTCGAGCAGCTCGGGTCGCTCCGCCGACAGGCGCAGGCCGCGCCGCCCCAGCGCGGGGTTCTCCTCCGGGCCCAGGTCCGCGAAGGCCAGCGGCTTGTCGGCCCCGGCGTCGAGGGTGCGCACGACGACCCGGCGGTCACCGAAGGGCCGGAAGACCTGCCGGTAGATCTCGGCCTGCTCCGCCACCGTCGGCGCCTTGTCGGCGGAGAGGAAGACGAACTCGGTGCGGAACAGACCGACGCCCTCGAGGTCCTGCGCGCCGGCGCCCTCGGCCTCCAGGACGCCCCCGATGTTGGCGAGCAGCGCGACGTGGTGGCCGTCGCGGGTGACGCCCGGGCCACGCCCGGTCGCGAGCGCCCGGGCCCGCTTCTCCCGGCGCATCCGCTGCGCCTCGACGAGCGCGGGGTCCGGTGCGATCGTGACCTCGCCGGTGTCGCCGTCGAGCGCCACGAACGTGCCGGCGGGGATGCCGGTCGCACCGGAGAGCTGGACGACGGCCGGGATGCCCATCTGGGCCGCGAGGATCGCGGTGTGGCTCGTGCGGCCACCGGCCTGGGTGACGATGCCGACGACGAGGGAGCGGTCGAGGGTCGCCGTCTCGGCAGGGGCGAGGTCCTCGGCCACGACGACGCTCGGCTCGGTGAAGTCGGGCACGCCGGGGGCCGCAACGCCGAGCACCGCGGCGACGGCCCGCGACCCGACGTCGCGCAGGTCGGTGACCCGCTCGGCGAAGTAGCCGCCGAGCGCCTCGAACTGGGCGCAGTACTCCTCCACCGCGTTGGAGATCGCGGTGGCGCGGCCGCGACCGGCGGCGAGCTGCTTGTCGGCGGCCTTGACCAGGCCCTTGTCACGGGCGATGAGGGCCGTCGCCTTGAGGATCTGCTGCGCCGTGTCGTCGGCGTGGCTCGCCTTCCCCTCGAGCGCCTGCGCGACCGACTCCAGCGCCGCCTTCACGTCGGCGAGCGCGGCCTCGTGGTCCTCGACGGCGGGCTCGTCGGCCGGCGGCCGGACCGGCGGTGCGACCTGCACCACCGGCCCGTAGGCCGACCCCGGGCTGACGCCGATGCCCTGACGGGTCTCGGTCTCGGCCACCGTGCTCACTCCGCGTCCAGGTCGCGGGACAGGAGTGCCACGAGGGAGTCGAGGGCCTCGTCGGCTCCGTCGCCCTCGGCGGTGAGGACGACCTCCTCGCCGTGCTTGGCGCCCAGGGCCATGACCCCGAGGATGCTCGTCGCGTCGACGGCGTCCTCGCCGGGGCGGCCGATCTCGACGTCGAGTCCTGTCTCGGTCGCCGCCTCGACGAACAGGGCGGCCGGGCGGGCGTGGAGTCCGACGGACGAGGCGATGGTGACGGTGCGCTGTGCCATGG
>DATITJ010000148.1:0-4468 GCA_035467935.1 Ornithinibacter sp. | reverse complement strand
CATCCCCGAGGAGGCCGTGAACGAGACCCAGGAGGCGTTCGGCACCTATGGTCGCGCCCTCGAGCAGGCGGGGGTGCTCGTCGCCGCGGAGGTGCTCACCCCGGTCGCGTCGACGACAACCCTCACGCTGCGCCGCGGGTCGCTCGAGGTGCAGGACGGGCCGTTCGCCGAGACCAAGGAGGCGCTCGCCGGGGTCTTCGTCCTCGACGTCCCCGACCTCGACGCGGCCCTGGGCTGGGCGGAGAAGTGCCCCGGCGCGCAGTTCGGCGTCATGGAGGTGCGCGCCGCCTGGACCTCGTACATCGACGGGGCGTGGACCGCACCCTGCCCGTTGTGACCGGGTCGTCAGGGCCGGGCGGGGCCGGGTCGTCAGGGCCGGGCGCGGCCGAGCCGGCGGGCCGGGCGTGACCGGGTCGTCAGGGCCCGACGCGGCCGAGCCGGTCGGGCCGGGCGTGCGTGGTGGCGAGGACGCGGAACAGCCCCACCGCGACGACGCTCACCGGCGCGCCGAGGTCGCGGCCCGCACCGCCTACGGCCGGCTGCTCGCCCTCCTCGCCGCGGGCACGCACGACCTCGCGGGTGCGGAGGACGCCCTCGCCGACGCCCTGGAACGCGCCCTGCGCACCTGGCCCGTCGACGGCGTCCCCGACCGGCCCGACGCCTGGCTGCTCACCGTCGCCCGCAACCGCCAGCGCGACGGGTGGCGCTCGGCCGCGGCCACCCGCACGACGCCGCTCGACCCAGCGGCGCACGCGCCGGTGCAGCTGGACGCGGTGGACCCCGACGCCGTCCCCGACCGCCGGCTCGAGCTGATGCTCGTCTGCGCGCACCCCGCGATCTCCCCGGGCGACCGCACCCCCCTCATGCTCAACACCGTGCTCGGCTTCACCGCCGAGGAGGTGGGGCGCTCGTATGCCGTGCCGAGGCGCACGATGGCCACCCGTCTGGTGCGGGCCAAGCGGCGCATCCGTGACAACCGCATCCCGTTCCGGCTCCCCGACCGCTCGCAGCTGCCGGCGCGGATGGATGCCGTGCTCGCCGCGGTCTACGCGGCCCACGTCATCGAGTGGTCGACAGGCCCCGGTGAGCGGGACCTGCCGACGGAGGCCCTGCACCTCGCCGAGGTGCTCGCCGAGCTGGTGCCCGACGACCCCGAGGCGCGCGGGCTCGCCGCCCTCGTCGAGCTGTCGGCCGCGAGGCGGGCGGCGCGCACCGAGCCGGACGGCTCGTTCGTGACGCTCGGCGAGCAGGACCCCGACCGCTGGGACGGGGCGCTGGTCGAGCGGGCGCACGTGCACCTGCGGGCGGCCCACTCGAGACGGGTCGTCGGGCGCTACCAGCTCGAGGCGGCCATCCAGGCCGTGCACTGCGCTCGCCGCGAGACCGGGACGACCGACTGGGTGACCCTGCTCGACCTGCACCGGTCGCTCGCGGCGATCGCGCCGAGCCTGGGCAGCGCAACGGCACTGGCCGCCGTGACCGCCGAGGTGGAGGGTCCCGCTGTGGGTCTCGCGCTGCTCGAGAGCGACGCCGAGGCCACCGTGCGGTTCCAGCCGGCGTGGGCCACCCGGGCCGAGCTGCTGGCGCGGCTGGGTCGCCACGCGGCCGCGATCGAGGCCTACGACCGTGCGGTGGCGCTCACCCACGACGTCGGGCAGCGCCGCCACCTCGAGGGTCGCCGAGACGCCCTGACGACCGACGCGGGTGGCAGGGTGGGCGGATGACCGAGCGCGACGGCATCCGCCTGCTGCTCCTCGCCGACACGCACCTGCCGAGACGGGCCGGGGACCTGCCGGATGCCGTGTGGGCCGAGGTCGAGCGCGCCGACGTCGTCGTGCACGCGGGCGACTGGGTCGAGGTCGACCTGCTCGACCGGCTGGAGGCCCGCAGCCGGCGGCTGCTCGCGTGCTGGGGCAACAACGACGGTGCCGACCTGAGGGCACGACTGCCCGAGGTCGCGCGGGCGACGATCGCCGGGGTGCGGGTCGCCGTCGTGCACGAGACCGGCGGCAGGGAGGGGCGCGACGCCCGCATGCGCACCGCCTACCCCGACACCGACCTGCTGGTCTTCGGGCACAGCCACATCCCCTGGGACACCGCGCATTCGGGTCTCCGACTGCTCAACCCGGGGTCTCCGACCGACCGACGGCGGCAGCCGTACTGCACCTACCTGACCGCCAGGCTCGTCGACGCGACGGTGGAGGACGTCGTGCTGCACCGGCTGCCGCCGCGGGGGGCCCGAGACACCCCACGGGGGACGCCTCGGGCGGGTGCGTCGGCGAAGCGCAGGCGGACGGTCGTCTCGGCGCCGGAGCCGGGCGCGCGCGCCCCGTCCTGACCGCATGACGGGCAGCGCCACCCGGGGGTCAGCAATGGAGAAGCGTGGGTGTCATGGGTCGCCACTACTCTGGGCGAGCCGCGTGATGCCGACGGGGGCCCGCGACGGCATCCGCCCCGAGCGAAGGAGCCCGACGCCATGGCCACGAGGACGGACGCGACACCGACGGCACCTGAGGTCGCCGACCAGCACGACCTGATCCGCGTGCAGGGCGCGCGCGAGAACAACCTCAAGGACGTCAGCGTCGAGCTGCCGAAGCGCCGGCTCACGGTCTTCACCGGTGTGTCCGGCTCCGGCAAGAGCTCGCTGGTGTTCGCGACGATCGCCGCGGAGTCGCAGCGGATGATCAACGAGACCTACAGCGCCTTCGTGCAGGGCTTCATGCCCACGCTCTCGCGCCCTGACGTCGACCACCTCGAGGGCCTGACGACGGCGATCATCGTCGACCAGGAGCGCATGGGCGCCAACCCCCGCTCCACCGTCGGCACGGCCACCGACGCCAACGCCATGTTGCGCATCCTGTTCAGCCGGCTCGGGCAGCCGCACATCGGCTCGCCGAACGCCTACTCGTTCAACATCCCCACGGTGCGGGCCAGCGGCGCGATCACCGTGGAGCGCGGAGCGAAGACCCAGTCAGAGAAGGCGACGTTCACCCGGCTCGGGGGCATGTGCCCCCGCTGCGAGGGGATGGGCTCGGTCACGGACTTCGACCTCACCGCGCTCTACGACGAGAGCAGGTCCCTGAGCGAGGGGGCCCTGACCATCCCCGGGTACTCGATGGACGGCTGGTACGGCCGCATCTTCGCCGGCTTCGGGTTCGACATGGGCAAGCCGATCGCGAAGTACACCAAGCGCGAGCTGCACGACCTGCTCTACAAGGAGCCCACGAAGATCAAGGTGGAGGGCATCAACCTCACCTTCGAGGGCATCATCCCGAGGATCCAGAAGTCGATGCTGGCCAAGGACCGCGAGGCGATGCAGCCGCACATCCGGGCCTTCGTCGACCGGGCCATCACCTTCACGACGTGCCCCGACTGCGCCGGCACGCGGCTCGGCCCGGAGGCCCTCTCGTCGAGGATCGGCGGGAGGAACATCGCCGACCTCTGCGCGATGCAGATCAGCGACCTGGCGCAGTGGGTGCGTGAGCTCGACGAGCCGTCCGTGACCCCGCTGCTGAAGGGTCTGCAGCACCTGCTCGACTCCTTCGCCGAGATCGGGCTGGGCTACCTCTCGCTCGACCGGCCGGCCGGCACGCTCTCGGGTGGCGAGGCCCAGCGCACCAAGATGATCCGGCACCTGGGCTCCTCGCTCACCGACGTCACCTACGTCTTCGACGAGCCGACGATCGGGCTGCACCCCCACGACATCCAGCGGATGAACCAGCTGCTGCTCCAGCTGAGGGACAAGGGCAACACCGTGCTCGTCGTGGAGCACAAGCCGGAGACCATCGCGATCGCCGACCACGTCGTCGACCTCGGACCCGGGGCCGGCTCGAGCGGCGGAACGGTGTGCTTCGAGGGCACCGTCGACGGGCTCCGCCGCAGCGACACGATCACCGGTCACCACCTCGACGACCGCGCAGCGCTCAAGGATGTCGTGCGACCGGCATCCGGTGCGATGGAGGTGCGCAAGGCGTCGACCCACAACCTCAAGCAGGTCGACGTCGACATCCCCCTCGGGGTGCTCTGTGTCGTCACCGGAGTCGCCGGCTCCGGCAAGAGCTCCCTGATCCACGGGTCGGTCGCCAAGCGCGAGGGCGTCGTCGTCATCGACCAGGGCGCGATCAGGGGTTCACGGCGCAGCAACCCGGCGACCTACACGGGCCTGCTCGAGCCGATCCGCAAGGCGTTCGCGAAGGCCAACGGCGTCAAGCCCGCGCTGTTCAGCTCGAACTCCGAGGGGGCCTGCCCCACGTGCAACGGCGCCGGCGTCATCTTCACCGACCTCGGCATCATGGCCACCGTCGAGTCGACCTGCGAGGAGTGCGAAGGCAAGCGGTTCCAGGCGGCCGTGCTCGAGTACACCCTCGGTGGCAGGAACATCGCCGAGGTGCTCGCGATGTCCGTGATCGAGGCCGAGGGGTTCTTCGGGGACCGCGGGAGCGAGGCGCACACGCCCGCCGCCCACAAG
>DATITJ010000147.1:0-8808 GCA_035467935.1 Ornithinibacter sp. | reverse complement strand
ACCGAGGCCGACCTCCAGAACACCCCCGACCTGCCCTACGACCCCGACGAGCGCGACATCTGGGTCGCCGCGCACCGCACCGCCCGGTCCCTCGCCCAGAACTGCTCGGGCAAGCACGCGGCCATGCTCGCGACCTGCCGGGTCAACGGCTGGGACCTGCGGACCTACCTCGACCAGACCCACCCGCTCCAGCGCGGGATGGCCGACACCATCGCCGACCTCGCCGGCGAGCCGGTCGCGGCGACGGCCGTGGACGGGTGCGGCGCACCGGTCATGGCGATCTCGCTCGCCGGGCTGGCCCGGGCCTTCGGCCGCATCGCCGCGGCCGCCCCGGGAACGCCCGAGGGCAGCGTCGCCGACGCCATCCGCAGCCACCCCGAATACCTCGGTGGCACCCGTCGCGACGTCACGGCGCTGGTCCGGGGCACCCGGGGCGCCATCGCCAAGGACGGCGCCGAGGCCGTCTACGCCGTGGGCCTGGCCGACGGCCGCGGCATCGCCCTCAAGGTCGCCGACGGCGGCCAGCGGGCGCGTCCGGTCATCCTCGCCGCCGTGCTGCGCCGCCTCGGCGTGGAGTCCACCGCCTACGAGCGGCTCGAGGACGCCCCGATCCTCGGCCACGGCGAGCCCGTCGGCGCGGTCGTCGCCGTCGGCATCGCGCCGTGAGCCGACTCGATCCCGGCCCGATCCCGGCATGAGGGCCGTCCTGCAGCGGGTCACCCGCGCGAGCGTCACCGTCGACGGCGAGGTGGTCGGCGAGGTCACCCGTCCCGGCCTCCTCGCCCTCGTCGGGGTCACGCACGACGACGGCCCCGAGCAGGTGGCGACGATGGCTCGCAAGATCGCCGAGCTCCGCATCCTGCGCGACGAGCGCTCGCTCACCGACGAGGGCGCCCCCGTGCTCGTCGTGAGCCAGTTCACCCTCTACGCCGACACCCGCAAGGGGCGCCGCCCCTCGTGGAACGCGGCCGCCCCGGGACCGGTCGCCGAGCCCGTCGTGGAGCAGGTCGTCCGGGCGCTGCGGGAGCGCGGGATCGAGGTCGCGACGGGCCGTTTCGGGGCGCACATGGACGTCGAACTGGTCAACGACGGACCCGTGACCGTCGTGCTCGACGTCTGACGACCTACGCTCTACCCATGCAGACGCTCGGTACCCTCCAGAGCTGGATCGTCCTCGCCCTGTCCGTCGTGGCCCTGGGCGTCGAGATCCTCGCCGTCGTGGACTGCCTCAGGCGCCGCCCGGACGCCTTCGTGGCCGCCGGCAAGCGCACCAAACAGTTCTGGCTGCTCGTCACCGGCCTCGCCGTACTGCTCGGGTTCGTGGCGCTGGGTGGGGTCGGCTTCCTCGCGATCGTCGCGGTCATCGCCGCCGGGGTCTACCTCGCCGACGTCAAGCCGGCCCTCGACCAGGTCATGGGCCGGGGCGGCGGCCGCGCGGACGGTCCCTACGGCCCCTGGTGAGGCGTGACGGCATCCCACGTCAGCGTCGGCCCGCCGAACCGCCAGCGTGAGGGCCAGTCGGGCAGCGGCCCGGCACCCCGCCTCGCCGTGGCCTTCGCGATGAGGCGCTGACGCACGCCGTGTGCCGCCCCACGCGCGTCGAGCTCGGCGAGCAGGCGATGCACGCGCTCACCGGGGGCGTTGCGGTGGATCAGGGCCGTGGGCAGGCATTCGGCCACGCTCGTCGCCCGGGCCCCGGCGAACGCTCAGGTGGCGTGGCCGCGGCACCCAGCCACCCGGCATACCCTGATGCGGTGCTGGAGTGGTGGCGTCGACGCGCGCGCGAGGGCGAGGTGAGCCTGTCGATGGTCGCGCTGGTCGTGTCCCTGGCGGGCGCCCTGACGCTCGGCCTCAGCTCGTGGGTGCCCGCGCTGCTGGCCCGCGACATCGGGGTGGCCGACGTCGAGCCGGGTCTGCTCGAGGTCGCGCAGACCGCGCGCGGGGCGCAGTCCCTCGGCGCGGGCCTGTCGGTCGCGCTCTACGACTCTGGATTCCGCCTGTCGCGGGGGAGCACCGTGCTGGCCGACACCGTGACGCGCGGTGCCCCGGTCACGGCGGTGTACGGCTCGCTGTCCGAAGCGGTCGACCACCCGCGCGAGAACGTCACCTCCGTGCTGCCCCACGTGCGGATCGACGCCGTGCGCCGCGTCGAGGACGCCGTCGTCTACAGCGGTGTGGTGCACGACAGCACCCGCAGCACGCCGATGCGCATCGAGTTCGAGCCGATCGACGGCCGGATCCGGCTGGACGCCGCGATCCCCGGCGCGGACGCGGTGGCGATCCACCTGGACTGGCGCCCGGCCACGACGGGGATCGCGCCCGCCCTGCCCGAGCGCAACCTCAAGGCGCGGGCGTCCTGGGTCGACCCGAGCGTCGTCGAGCAGCCGGCCTTCACCTGGGTGCTCGGCACCGACGTCTCGATCGCCCCGGTGCAGGTGCCGCGTGCCGTCGACCTGCGCCAGGACGGCCGCATCGCCGTGCACGTGTGGGCACCCCGGGCCGTGGTGACCGTCACCGACACCCCGCGCGAGCCGTGACACACTCGATCGCATGAGCGAGACCCCGGACCTGCCGCGCCCGAGGCGTGTCGCGATGGTCACGGTGCACACCTCGCCGCTGGCCCAGCCCGGCGAGGGTGACGCCGGGGGCATGAACGTCTACGTCCTCGAGGTGGCCCGCCAGCTCGCCCACCGCGGGATCGCCGTCGACCTGTTCACGCGCACGACGAGCGCCGCCCAGGCCGCGGTCGTCGAGGTCGAGCCGGGGGTCGTCGTGCGCCACGTCGCCGCCGGGCCCTACGAGGGCCTGGCCAAGGAGGACCTCCCGGGTCAGCTCTGCGCGTTCGCCGCCGGGATGATGCGCGTCGCCGCGCACGCCCCGCTCGGCTACTACGACCTCGTGCACTCGCACTACTGGCTCTCGGGGCAGGTCGGATGGCTGGCCGCCGACCGCTGGGGCGTGCCCCTCGTGCACACCATGCACACGATGGCGCGCGTGAAGAACCTCCACCTCGCCGACGGCGACGACCCCGAGCCGGTCGGGCGCGAGATCGGCGAGGCCCAGGTCGTCGAGGCCGCCGACCGCCTCGTCGCCAACACCGAGCAGGAGGCGAGGGAGCTCGTCGACCTCTACGGCGCCGACCCCGCCCGGGTCGTCGTGGCCGAGCCGGGGGTCGACCTCGCGACGTTCACTCCGGGGTCGGTCGGCGGGGCCCGGGCCGCGCTCGGCGTGGCGTCGGATGCCGTCCTGCTCCTCTTCGTCGGACGCATCCAGCCGCTCAAGGCGCCCGACGTGCTCGTGCGGGCGGCCGCCGAGATCGTGCGGCGCCGACCCGACCTGCGCTCGCGCCTCGTCGTCGCCGTGCTCGGTGGCGCCAGCGGCACCGGCGTGCGCACCCCCATGGGCCTGGCCGAGCTCGCCGCCGAGCGCGGCATCGCCGACCTCGTGCGGTTCGTGCCCCCGGTGGACCGCCCGACGCTCGCCCAGTGGTACCGCGCGGCCGACGTCGTCGCGGTGCCGTCGCACAACGAGTCCTTCGGTCTGGTCGCCCTCGAGGCGCAGGCCTGCGGCACCCCCGTCGTCGCCGCGAACGTCGGCGGCCTGCCCACCGCGGTCGGGCCCGCGGGCGTGCTGGTCGACGGCCACGACACCGCCGACTGGGCCACCGCCCTCGCCGGGGTCGCCCTCGACACCGAGCGGCGGGCCGGGCTGTCCCGGGCCTCGGCCGAGCACGCCGCCGGGTTCGGCTGGGCGCGCACGGCCGAGCGGCTCGCCGAGGTCTACGCCGACGCGATGGCCGACCCGCGGGAAGGGTCGATCCACGACGCCGACCTGCTCACCGGCATCCCCCAGGCGGTCATCCCGTGACCGACCGGGCCACCGTCTCGGCGATCGTCGAGACCTACCTTCGCGAGTCCTCCCACGACTGGGAGGTCGGCACGCGCAGCGACGAGTTCGTCGTCTCCCTCCCCGGCGAGAGGAAGCTGAAGACCGTCGCCTCGCTCGTCGTGTCCGACACCGCGGTCTCGGTGTCGGCGTTCGTGATCCGCAACCCCGACGAGAACCACCACGACGTCTACCGCTTCCTCCTCCGCCGCAACCTGCGCCTGCCCGGTCTGGCGTATGCCGTGGACAAGGCGGGCGACGTCTACGTCACCGGCCGGCTCCCGGCGGCCGGCGTCGACGCGGCATCCCTCGACCAGCTGCTCGGGGTGGTGCTCGTCGCGGCGGACGAGCCCTTCAACGAGCTGCTCGTCATGGGTTTCCTGTCCTCGATGCACAAGGAGTGGGAGTGGCGCGTCTCGCGGGGCGAGAGCCTGCGCAACCTCGAGGCGTTCCGTCAGGTCCTCGAGCGCCCGGGCGACCCCGCGCGCGACGCCTGACCCTCGCTAGGCTGGCGGCATGACGGCACACACCCTCATCCTGCTGCGCCACGGCGAGAGCGACTGGAACCAGAAGAACCTCTTCACCGGCTGGGTCGACGTCGACCTCACCGAGAAGGGCCGGGCCGAGGCGGTCCGCGGCGGTGAGCTGATGCGCGAGGCGGACCTGCTGCCCGATGTCGTGCACACCTCGGTGCTGCGACGCGCGATCACGACGGCCAACCTCGCGCTCGACGCCGCCGACCGCCACTGGATCCCGGTGCGCCGGAGCTGGCGCCTCAACGAGCGGCACTACGGTGCGCTCCAGGGCCTCGACAAGGCGGCCACCCGACAGAAGTACGGCGACGAGCAGTTCATGCTGTGGCGCCGCAGCTTCGACACCCCGCCGCCGCCGATCGAGAAGGGCACCGAGTTCGACCAGACCGACGACCCGCGCTACGCCGGGGTCGAGGTGCCGCTGACCGAGTGCCTCGCGGACGTCATCCCGCGGATGATGCCCTACTGGGAGAGCGACATCCAGGGCGACCTCACGGCCGGGCACACCGTGCTCGTCACGGCCCACGGCAACTCGCTGCGCGCCCTCGTCAAGCACCTCGACGGCATCAGCGACGACGACATCGCCGGGCTGAACATCCCCACCGGGATGCCGCTCGTCTACCGCCTCGGCGAGGACTTCATGCCGACCGGTCCCGGCGAGTACCTCGACCCGGATGCCGCGGCCGCCGCCGCCGCGGCCGTCGCCAACCAGGGCCGCTGACGACCTGACCTGCGGAGGCCGTCAACCGTCGAGGAGGGAGCGCCCGGTGGTGGGCACGCCGTCGAACAGCACACGGCCGCCCCGGTCTCGGGTGATGAGGCGGTACTGCCCGGCTCGGGCGCCGTTGACGACGGGCACGACCGTGACGTCGCGGCCGCCGGTGCCGTGCACCTTGGAGACCGGGTACCCGTCCGGGCTCGACGAGATGAGCTGCACGCGGTCGGCCCCGGGGGCGACGACGAGGAACCGGGCCACGTCGGGCCTGAGGTCCCAGACCTGTACGACCAGCGGCTCGTCCTGCCTCCCCGCGGGGAGCAGGAGCATGGGTTCGAGGGGCGTCACCGAGCCGCCGCCGCGATAGGCCGTCGTCCGCAGGACCGCCCCGTCGGGAGTCGTGGTCAGCAGCGACACGAGGCGGCCCGGCTCCGCACGGGGGTCGGCGAACGGCCCGTCGAACAACCCGCCCGGCACCTCCTCGTCCGCGTGGACGGTGGTGGTGAGGCGATCCACCGGGATCCCCGTGAGCGCGGAGATCGGCCCCTCGGCCCACTGCGGTGTCACGGCCGGATCCGGGTCGTTCACCAGGAGGTCGAAGGCGGTGGTCGGCATGACGGGGGTGCCCTCCCACGGGCCGACGCGCAGGCGCACGGCCAGGGCGACCGGCCGGTCGAGGGCCGCGGCCGCGACGCCGGCCTCGAGGGGCAGGGGCGACCACGAGCGGTCGAGTCTGCCGTCGGGGGTGGGGTGCACGAGGTGGGACACCGACGCCGACGACACGGTCGGCCGGGCGAGCACGACGAGCAGCGACCGGTCGCCCTCCTCCGACGCCCCGTCCGGCAGGGTGACGGCGACGACGTCCCCCGCGCCCATCATCAACGCGAAGGGCAGCTCGGCCTCGCGCAGCCGCGTCGGGTCGGTGCCGCTCGGGCCGTCGAACACGCGCACGAACGTCTCGCTCGCGCCCATCCCCATGGCCACGCCGTTGCCGTCTCCGTCGCTGTCGCTCGGGCGCGTCCAGGCCACGACGACCCTGCGCGTGCCGAGGTCACCCGCCCACAGGACGTGGTCCCCGCGGCGGGCGCCGCCCGAGAGGAGCGACGCCAGGCCCGGGTCGCCGGCGAGGGGCCCCCGGGCCGGCCACTCGGCGGTCGAGGCCCACCGGGGGTCGTCGGGCGCCAGGCTCGCCGGCGCCCCCGGGCCGCCCGCGGGGACGGTGCTCGGCCGGGTCCCGCGGCGGGCGAGCACGGCACCGACCCCGACGAGGGCGACGACGGCCGCGCCGCCGGCGACGAGCGTGCGTCGGCGCAGCCCCCTGCCACGGTCGGCCACCAGGGCGGCGGGGTCGGGCGGGTCGGTCAGCCCCCGCAGGAGCACGTCGACGGCGGCGGTGACGTCCTGGTCGCGCGCCCAGGACGAGGGCTCGAGCCCGGAGGCGATGCGCGCGGCGTCGTGCGCGGTCGCCAGCCGGGACCTCAAGGATGCCGCGTGCTCGTGGACGGTGCCCGGCGACACGTCGAGGAGCCGGGCGACCTCGTCGGGAGCGCAGTCCCAGAGGGTGGCGGTGGCGAGCACGACCCGCTCCAGTGGCGGAGCCGACCGGGCGGCCGCGACGAGGGCCTGCACCACGGGGTCGTCGTGAGGGGCATCGTCCTCCCACGGGACCGCCGGCGGCTCTGGCGCCGACCCGGACCGGGCTGGCGCCGCGGCGGACGGCGACGAGGAGGGCGGGCCGGCGCCGCCCGTTCGGGAGGCGGCGTCGACCGCCGCCGTCAGCACCCCCCGGCGGGCGGCATCACCGGGGCGGCCGCCCTCCACCGCCTCGGGCCAGCGTCGTCGGAGGCGGGTCAGGGCGTCGGTGGTCGTGGAGCGGGCCAGCCCCGGGTCGAGGACGACGACCCGGGCGACGGACTCGAGCTCGGGCCAACGGGCCACGACGAACTCGCGGAAGTCGTCCTCGACGGTCGCGGTCACCGATCCAGTCTCACATCCTCCGGCCGGCCTGACGGCTCGGTCGGGGCCCGGTCGGCTCGCCCACTCAGGTCGTGAACCGGGGCCACAGGTCGTCGGGGTCCCGGCGGCCGAACCGCTGGCGCCACGACCCGACCCGGGTGCCGTCGCCGTCCCACAGGACGAGCCGGTAGATCGCGGCCTGGCGGCTGTTGACGACGTCGAGGATGCCGACCCCGCCGCGCAGGTCGCCGACCTTGGAGGCGGGGTAGGCGTTGGGGGTCACCGCGAGCAGCTGCGCCTGCGCCGCGCCCGGCGCGATGACGAGGAAGCGCCCGACCTCCTCGCGCACCGCCGGCAGCGGGGTCGCGAACGGTCGGTCGGCGTCCTCCGCCGTGATCGGGTGCAGGACCTCGAGGTCGAGGTAGGGGGCGCGGCTGCGCCCGTCGTCGCGCACCCGCACGGAGCGGAGCAGGGCGCCCTCGGGCGTGGTGGTGTGAACCACCGCGACCCGGCCCTCCCGGGGCTGGGCGACGATCGCGCCGGGGTCGATGACGTCGCCCGGGGCCGGCGCGTCGAACACCACCTCGTTCGTGAAGCCCGGCCGCGGTGGGCCCGTGGCGGCCAGGGCGAAGGGGCCCACGGCGCTGAGCAGCGACGTCGCCACGTCGCCCCCCGTGCCGTAGCCCAGGGTCACCTGCTGCGTGCCGGCGGGTGCGCCCTCGAGGCGCCCCAACCGCACGCGCAGGGCCGGGCCGGGCGGCCCCGGCACCAGGGAGGTGCCGACGCCGTCGACGAGGCCCACCTCGGTCCAGCGGCGCCTGGTCCCCCCGGCCGAGGTGAAGACGACGGTCGCCGAGTGCGAGCACCGCAGCAACCGGGGTGAGGTGAGCAGCACCAGCAGGCCCGTGGCCCCGGACCCGTCGGGCACGACGACGGCGGCGCTGCTGTCGGTGCCGGTGACCTCGCGCACCGTGAGCGGCACCTCCTCGAGCAGCGCCGGCTCGGCGCCCCGGGGGCCGCTCCACACCGCGAGGGTCGTCGCCCCCTCGCGCGACTCCGCGAGCCGGGCGACGACGATGCGCCGGTCGCCGACCTCGTCGGCCCAGAGCAGGCGGCTGCCGGGCGGCGTCCGCGCGATGACGAGGGCCCGCACGCCGTCGTCGGAGCCCAGCGCGCCGCGAGGGGCCCACGTGCTCGTCGAGGCCCAGCTGGGGTCGCCGGGCGGCGGGGTGGCCGGCTCGGTGGGGCGGGCCGCGCTCGTCCCCGACGTCGCCCCCCGCCCGACGGCCCACAGCGCCGCGGCGACCCCGGTGGTGGCGAGGCCCGCGACGACGACCGACCGGCGACGCACCCGGCGGGTGCGGGCGGCGACGAGCGCCGCGGGGTCGGGCGGGTCGCCCTGGTCGCGCAGCACCGCGGTGACGGCGTCGTCGAGGTCGCGGTCGAGCGCCCAGCCCGCCGGCCCGAGTCCCACGGCCTCGCGGGCCCGGTCGTGGGCCGCACCGAGCCGGCCACGCAGGGCGTCCGCCGCCGCGCGGACGTCGGCGGGCGGCATCCCGAGCAGCGCGGCCATCTCCTCGGGCTCGGCGCCCCACCCGGCGTGACCGGCGACGACCGCCCGTTGCACGGGGGTGGCGGCCCGCAGCGTGTCGGCGAGCGCGCCGAGCACCGGGTCGTCGGCGGGCTCGCCCCGGGGGAGCGTGACGGGCACGCGGTCGA
>DATITJ010000146.1:0-18397 GCA_035467935.1 Ornithinibacter sp. | reverse complement strand
CTCCAGCAGGGCGCGGTCCTCGTCGCTGAGCTCGAAGTCCTCCAGCCCCACCCGCAGCGCGCGCTCGACGGCGGCGGGGTCCTGGGTCTGCGTCATGGGGTCCTCGGTGCTCATCCCTCCATTGTCCCCCACGCGAGGGGGTGCCCCGGTCCAGCAGGTCCGGGGCCCGAGCGCCCGCCGGTCGCCACGGCCCTGCTGAGCCGGGACCTGGCCGCACCATCCCGGGCCGTCACTCCGCCGTCTCCGCGGCGACGACGTCGAGGACGGCCTCGACGCTGGCACCGAAGTCGAGGTCGGAGGTGTCGAGCAGCACGACACCGTCGGCCGCCTCGGTGAACGTCGACACGGCCGAGTCGTCGCGGTCGCGACGCACGACCTGGTCGCGGGTGGCCTCCACCGCCGAGGCGTCGGTGGTGCCGTGCAGCTCGGCCGAGCGGCGACGCAGCCGCGCCTCCTCGGACGCCGTGAGCAGCACCCGCACGCGGGCGTCGGGCGCCACCACCGTGGTGATGTCGCGGCCCTCTGCCACCACTCCCCCGGTCTGCTCGGCGATGCGGGCCATCAGGTCACGCTGCAGCTGCTGCAGCACCGGGCGCACCTCGAGGTTGGTGGCGACGGCCGACACGGCGGTGCTCACCTCGGTGGTACGGATGGCCTCGCTGACGTCGGTGCCGTCGACCGAGACGGTCGGGGCGTCGGGGTCGGTGCCGATCTCCAGGGGCAGGTCACGCGCGGCGGCGGCCACGGCGTCGGTGTCGGTGAGGTCGAGGCCGCGCTCCAGGCACCACCAGGTGAGCGCGCGGTACATCGCGCCGGTGTCCAGGTAGCCGACGCCCAGACGCCGGGCCACGGCCTTGGAGACACTGCTCTTGCCCGAGCCCGAGGGGCCGTCGATGGCGATCGTCAGGGGTGCGGTCATGGGGCGTCAGCCTAGTGGCGGCTCAGCCGTGCAGCCGCCAGCCCCGCTCCTCGAGCGCCCCCGCGAGACCGGAGGCCGCGGCCGGCACGACGTCGACCTCGGCGAGCCCGAAGGGCTGGCCCAACCCGTGGTCGAGGTGGAACTCCTCGATGTTGGTGCCGATCGCGCCGATGTCGGCGAAGAGGCGGCCGAGCTGTCCCGGCTCGTCGGGGATCAGCACCCGCACCGTCGTGTATGCCGTGGGCGCGGCACCGTGCTTGCCGGGGATCCGCGCGTGGCCGGCGTTGCCTGCGGCGATGGCCGTGGCGAGGGTGCCGCGGGCGCCCGGCGCGTCGGTGGAGGTGCTCAGCTCGCCGAGGGCGCCCACGACGCGGTCGAGGTCGGCGACGAGCTCCAGGAGCACCTCGCGGACCGCGGGGGCGTTGCCGGCGAGGATCTGGGTCCACAGGTGCGGGTCGCTCGCGGCGATGCGCGTGACGTCGCGCAGGCCCTGCCCCGCCAGTGCCACGGCGGCGTCGTCGAGGCCCTCGAGCCGGGCCGCGACCAGGCTGGCCGCGAGCTGCGGCACGTGCGACACGGCCGCGACGGCGGCGTCGTGGCGCTCGGGTGCCAGCGTGCTCACGGCCGCGCCGGCGGAGCGCGCCACCGACGCGACGAGCGTCGTGACGACCGGGTCGGTCTCCTCGGTGGGCGTGAGCACCCACGCGCGGCCGTCGAACAGGTCGTGCCGCCCCGAGACCGCGCCCGAGCGCTCGCGACCGGCCATCGGGTGGGAGCCGCAGTAGCGGGTCAGGTCGGTGCCCCGCGCCCGCAGCTCGTCGAGCACGGCGCCCTTGACCGAGGCGACGTCGGTGACGGCGGCGTGCGGGAATCGCTCGAGGGCCGAGGCGACGCAGTTCGCCGTGACGTCGGGCGGGGTCGCCACGACGACGAGGTCGGGCTCCACCGCGCCGTCGGGCAGCCGCCCCGCTCCCAGGTCCCGGGCCAGCGCCGCGTGCGTGGGGCTGGAGTCCTCGAGCGTGACGTCGTCACCGAGGCGACGCAGCGCCAGGCCCAGGCTCGTGCCGACGAGCCCCGTGCCGACGACGTGGACCCTGGTCACAGCTCCGCGGCCCGGTAGAGGGCGCCGACCTCCGTGCTCGTGAGGTTGCGCCACTTGCCCGGCTTGGTGTCACCGAGGTGGATCGGGCCGACCTGGGTGCGCACCAGGGTGATGACGGGGTGACCCACCTCGGCGAGCATCCGGCGCACGATGTGCTTGCGGCCCTCGTGGAGCACGACCTCGACGAGCGCCTTTCCCGGCGCGGAGTCGACGACGCGGAACGAGTCGACCCGCACGGGCCCGTCCTCGAGCTCGATGCCCTCACGCAGGCGCCGCCCGAGGTCGCGCGGCACCGGGCCGGGGATCTGGGCCAGGTAGGTCTTGAGCACGCCGTAGCGCGGGTGCTGGAGGCGGTGTGCGAGCTCACCGTCGTTGGTGAGGATGAGCAGGCCCTCGGTGTCGGCGTCGAGCCGGCCGACGTGGAACAGGCGCTCCTTGCGGTTGCCGACGAAGTCACCGATGTCGACGCGACCGAGCTCGTCGCTCATCGACGTCACCACGCCGACCGGCTTGTTGAAGGCGAGGTAGACGCGCGACTCGTCGAGCTGGACGCGCACGCCGTCGACGTGGACCGTCTGGGTGGCGCGGATGCGCACGCCGAGCTCGGTGACGACCTGGCCGTCGACGTCGACGCGACCCTGGGTGATGAGGTTCTCGCAGACCCGGCGGGAGCCGACACCCGCCGCGGCGAGCAGCTTCTGCAGGCGCACGCCGTCGGGGTCGTGGACGTCGACCTTGGGGCGGCTCGGCCACTGCGGGGCCGCGGTCGGCTGGCTGGGACGGGTGCTGCCCGAGCTGCCGCGCTGCGGCTTGCCGCCTCGCTGCGGTGTGCCCCGGCCGGTGGCCTTGGGGGCGCCGCCCTTCGGGGCACCCTTCCCGGCGGGGGCGGGTCCACGCTTCCCGCCCGGTGAGGGGCCACGCTTCTTCCCGCCCGGGTCGGGTCCACGGTGTGTCGGCGGCGTCATGCGCGGCCTCCTTCGGCGATCTCGTCGAGCACGTCGACCTCGGGCAGGTAGGGAGCGAGCGCGGGCAGGTCCTCCAGGCTCTGCAGCCCGAGACGCTCGAGGAACAGCGACGTCGTGCCGTAGAGGATCGCCGTCGACTCGTCGTCGTGGCCCATCTCCTCGATGAGGCCACGCGTCAGCAGGGTGCGGATGACGCCGTCGACGTTGACGCCGCGCACCGCCGCCACCCGAGAGCGTGACACGGGTTGGCGGTACGCGATGACCGCGAGGGTCTCCAGCGACGCCTGGGTGAGCCGCGCCTGCTGCCCGTCGAGCACGAACCGCTCGACGACGGGGGCGTACTCGTGGCGGCTGTACATGCGCCAGCCGCCACCCACCTGCCGCAGCGTGAAGCCGCGCTGCTGCGCGGCATACCCCTCCTCCAGCTCGACGAGGGCGGCCTCGACGTCGGCGGCGGGCTGCTCGAGCACCGAGGCCAGCGACATGGCGGCCACGGGCTCGTCGACGACCATGAGCACGGCCTCGAGGGCCGCGTGGATGCCCCCCGGGAAGTCGGCGACGTCGAACGCCAGCTGCTCCTCGGGTGCCGGATCGGGGTCGGGCACAGCGGGCCCGTCGGGCACAGAAGGCCCCTCGGGCGCCTCGTGCGGGTCACTCATCGGTGCTCTCCTGCGTCGGTGGTGCGGTCGGCTCGTCGTCGGCGTCGGCGTCGGAGGCCGTGGCCTCGGCGAACGGCTCGGGGTCGTCATCGCCCGGTGGCTCGTCGAACTCGTCGTCGACCTCGATCTCGCCGTCCTCCGGGCCGGTCCAGCGTACGGTGAGCTCGCCGAGCGCCTCGGCCTGCTCGAACCCGATCGCCGCCTCGCGGAACAGCTCGAGCAGGGCCAGGAAGCGCGCGACGACGACGAGCACGGAGTCGGCGTCGGCGACGAGGCTGCGGAACGACGCGACGCGCTCGCGGCGCAGCCGGGCACCGATGATGCCGGCCTGCTCGCGCACGCTCACGGCGGGCGCGTGCAGGTGCGCCAGGCCGACCGTGGGGACGACCTTGGGCGCGAAGACCCGAGCGGCGACCACGGCCAGCTGCTCGGGGGTCACGGTCATGACGAGCTCGGGCAGGAGCGCCGCGAGGTGGGGTTCGAGGGATGCCGTGCGCGGGTGCCGCCGCCCCGAGGTCGCCATCCGCTCGGCGAAGGTGCGGGCGATGTCCTTGAACGCGCGGTACTGCAGCAGCCGCGCGAAGAGGATGTCGCGGGCCTCGATGAGGGCGAGGTCCTCCTCGTCCTCCGGGCCGGACTGCGGCAGCAGGCGTGCGGCCTTGAGGTCGAGCAGCGTCGCCGCGACGAGGAGGAACTCCGAGGCCTGGGACAGGTCCCACCCGTCGGGCTTGGCCCGTTCGGTGCGGATGTGCGCGATGAAGTCGTCGGTGACCTGGGCGAGCGAGATCTCGGTGATGTCGAGCTTGTGCTTGCTGATCAGGCCGAGCAGCAGGTCGAACGGACCGCTGAACACGTCGAGGGTCACCTCGAACGCCGTCGCGCCGGCCCGGCGGGTCAGCACCCCGCCCGGCGTGGCGTCGGAGGCGCCCGACGGTGCATCGGGGGCCGTCGTCATCGGATCAGGCCGCCCCGCCGCGGGCGATGAGCTCGCGGGCGAGCTGTCGGTAGGCGTCGGCGCCCTTGTGCGTGGCGTCGTAGGTCGTGATCGGCTCAGCCGCCAGGCTCGCGTCGGGGAACTTCACCGTGCGCGAGATGACGGTGTGGAAGACGTCGTTCCCGAAGTGCTCGACGACGCTGGCGACGACCTCGCGGGAGTGCAGCGTGCGCCCGTCGTACATGGTGGCGAGGATGCCGTCGACCTGCAGGCGCGGGTTGAGCCGGTCGGTGATCTTCTCGATCGTCTCGACGAGCAGGGCGACACCGCGCATCGCGAAGAACTCGCACTCGAGCGGGATGATCACGCCGTGCGACGCGGTGAGGGCGTTGACCGTGAGCAGGCCGAGCGAGGGCTGGCAGTCGATGAGCACGACGTCGTAGTCGTCGACGACGGGCCGCAGCACGCGCGCGAGGATCTGCTCGCGGGCCACCTCGCCGACGAGCTGCACCTCGGCCGCCGACAGGTCGATGTTGGCCGGCAGGACGTCGAGGTTCTCGACCCTGGTGGGCTGGATGACCTCGCGCACGTCGTGGCCGCGCTCGATGAGCAGGTTGTAGACCGTGATGTCGAGCTCGTGGGCCGGGACGCCCAGCCCGACCGACAGGGCGCCCTGCGGGTCGAAGTCGACGAGCAGCACCCGTCGCCCCACCTCGGCCAGGGCCGCACCGAGGTTGATGGTGGTCGTCGTCTTGCCGACGCCACCCTTCTGGTTGCACATGGCGATGATCCGCGCCGGGCCGTGCGAGGCCAGCGGGGCCGGCACGGGGAAGTCGGGCAGCGGGCGGCCCGTGGGGCCCACCTGACCGGCCGTGCGGATCTGGAACGCCGCGTCGGAATCCAAGCTTGCTCTCCCCGGTGCTGGTGGTGCTGTCGGTCAGCCTCGCGCTGATCGGGCATGACCCTATCAGCGGGCGCGGGGGTGGCTCTGGGCGTACACCTCACGGAGCCGCTGGACCGTGACGAGCGTGTAGACCTGCGTCGTCGTGACGGACGCGTGCCCGAGCAGCTCCTGCACGACGCGCACGTCGGCACCGCCCTCGAGCAGGTGGGTCGCGAACGAGTGGCGCAGCGTGTGCGGCGAGAGGTGGCCGGGCAGGTGGGCGCGTTCGGCGGTCGCCCGCAGCCCCGCCCAGGCGCTCTGGCGCGACAGGCGCCCACCCCGGGTGTTGAGGAACAGCGCGGGCGTGCCGGCGCCCCGGCCCGCGAACGCCGGGCGCCCCCTCACGAGCCACGCGGACAGCGCCGACGCGGCATACGACCCCAGGGGCACGATGCGCTCCTTGCCGCCCTTGCCGCGCAGCCGCACCACGCCGTCCTCGCCCTCGACGTCGTCGACGTCGAGCCCGACGGCCTCGGAGATGCGCGCCCCGGTGCCGTAGAGCACCTCGAGCAGCGCCCGGTCGCGCAGGGATGCCGGCGTGTCACCCACCGAGGCGGCCTCGAGGAGCCGCTCGACGTCCTCGACGGGGATCGCCTTGGGCAGCCGTGACGGTGCGGCGGGCGGGCTCACCCGCCGGGCCGGGTCGGTGTCGAGCACGCCCTCGAGCGCGAGGAACCGGTGCAGCCCCCGCACCGCGACGAGCGTGCGGGCGGCCGAGGTCGCCGCGAGCGGCTGGTGGTCGGCGTCGCCCTCGCGCAGCCGGGCCAGGAACTCGCTGACCTGGGTCTCGCGCACCTCCTCGGGGCGGTCCACGCCGATCGAGGCGAGGTATGCCGTCCAGCGCGCCAGGTCGCGCCGGTAGGCGCTCAGCGTGTGGCGGGACATCCCGCGCTCGACGTCGAGGTGGGTCAGCCACGCGTCGACGGCCCGCTCCACGGGGGTGGGGCGAGCCGTGGACGTGCTGCGGGTGTCGGTCAGGACAGGGCCTCGTCGAGGGTGATGCTGTCCATCCCGAACGCCTCGGCGACCGCGGCGTACGTCACGTGGCCGGCGTGGGTGTTCAGGCCCAGCGCGAGGGCCGGGTCGGCCTTCGAGGCGTCCTTCCAGCCCTGCTCGGCGAGCTTGGTCGCGTACGACAGCGTCGCGTTGGTGAGCGCCCAGGTGGAGGTGTGCGGCACCGCCCCGGGCATGTTGGCGACGCAGTAGTAGATCGAGCCGTGCACCTGGAAGGTCGGGTCGGCGTGCGTGGTGGGCCGCGAGTGCTCGAAGCAGCCACCCTGGTCGATCGCCACGTCGACGAGCACCGACCCCGGCTTCATCTGCGCGACCATCTCGTCGGTGACGAGCTTGGGGGCCTTGGCGCCGGGGATGAGCACGGTGCCGATGACGAGGTCGGCGCCGAGCACCTGCTCCTTGATCGACATCGCCGACGACGCGATCTGGGCGACTCGGTTGTCATAGCGCCAGAAGCTCATCCGCAGCTTGTCGAGGTCGGTGTCGAGCAGGGTCACGTCGGCACCCATGCCGACGGCGATGTTCGCGGCGTTCTGGCCCGCGACGCCGGCGCCGATGACGACGACCTTGGAGTTGGCGACGCCACCGATGCCGCCCATGAGCACGCCGCGGCCGCCCTGCGCCTTCATCATCGAGTGCGCGCCCACCTGGGGGGCGAGGCAGCCGGCGACCTCGGACATCGGGTAGAGCAGCGGGAGCAGGCCCGAGGGCAGCTGCACGGTCTCGTAGGCGATGGAGGTGACCTTGGTGTCGACGAGCTCACGCGTGAGCGGCTCGTCGGCTGCGAGGTGCAGGTAGGTGAAGAGGATCAGCCCCTCCCGCAGGCGGTGGTACTCCTCCGCCACGGGCTCCTTGACCTTCATGACCATGTCCGACTCGCCCCAGACGTCGTCGGCGGCGTCGAGGATCGTGGCGCCCTGGGAGACGTACTCCTCGTCGCTGATCGAGGAGCCGAGACCGGCCCCCTTCTGCACGAGGACGTCATGGCCGCGGCGGACGAGCTCGTGGACGCCCACGGGGGTGATGCCGACCCGGAACTCGTTGTTCTTGACCTCGCTGGGGATCCCGACCTTCACGGTTATCTGGCCCTGTCTGCCTCGACGGACGCCCCGGCACCGTTGCCGGGGCGGCTGCGCCCCGGTGGAGCGCGATGCGAGTCTAGACCCGGGCCGGGACGCGGCCCGACGACGGGAGGACCCCTGTGAAGCTCTACAGCGACATCACCGCCCGCCGCCTCGTGCAGGTGGCTGCGGACGTCGGGATCGTGGTGTGGGTGGTGCTGTGGGTGCGTGCCGCGCAGCGGGTCCACGAGACGACGATGGAGCTCGCCGGCCCCGGCCGTGACCTGGCCGGGGCGGGGTCGAGCTTCCGGGGCACGATGACGACCGCCGGCGACAACGTCGACGACCTGCCGCTCCTGCAGGACCGGGTCGCCACGCCCTTCCGGTCGGCGGCGGGGGTCGGGTCCGAGATCGAGCAGGCGGGCAGCTCCCTCGTCACGGCCGTGGAGGACCTGGCGAGGGTTCTGGCCGTGACGACGGCGCTCGTGCCGGTGCTCATCGTCGGCTTCGTCTGGCTCGTGCTGCGGGTGCGCTTCGTCCGCCGCGCGAGCGCGGCCCAGCGGTTCATCGACGCCGCGCCCGACCTCGACCTCTTCGCGATGCGGGCCATGGCCAACCAGCCGATGCAGCGGCTGGCGCGGATCTCCGACGACCCCGCCGGGGCCTGGCGCCGTGGCGAGCCCGAGGTCATCCACGCCCTGGCCCTGCTCGAGCTCAAGGAGTGCGGGCTGCGGCCGCCACCGCCGGCGGTCACCCCGGCCTGACCGCTACCGCGCGACGACGGAGGGACGCAGGTCCTCGACCGGGCACGCCCAGGTCGCGGCGTCGGCCTCCACCTGCTCACCGGAGCGGATGTCCTTGACCTGGTCGGTGCCGTCGCCGGTGCCCGGGAACCAGACATAGGGGATGCCGCGCCGGTCGGCGTAGCGGATCTGCTTGCCGAACTTCGCGTCGCTCGGCGCCACCTCGCACGGGATGCCGCGCGCCCGCAGCGCGGTCGCGACCCGTCGGGAGGTCTCCCGGCTCGCCTCGTCGACGACGGCGACGAGCACCGCGGCGGGGGTCGAGCGGCTTGCGGTGAGGCCCCGCTGGGTGACGAGGAGGTGCACGAGCCGGGTCAGCCCGATCGAGATGCCGACCCCGGGGTAGGTCGTGCGGCCGTCGGACGCCAGCGAGTCGTAGCGCCCCCCCGAGCACACCGAGCCCCACGACTCGGCCCCCACGAGCTGGGTCTCGTAGACCGTCCCCGTGTAGTAGTCGAGGCCGCGGGCGATCCTGAGGTCGGCGACGAGCACACCGGGAGCCTGCTCCATGCCGACCGCGATGACCGCGGAGAGGGCGGCGAGCCCCTCGTCGAGCGTCGGGTGCTCCACGCCGAGGGCGCGCACGGCATCCACGAAGGCGAGGTCGGTGCTGCTGATCGACGCCAGCGCGAGCACCTGCCGGACCTGGTCCTCGTTCGCCCCGGCCTCGAGGAGCATCTCGGCGACCGGCCCGGGGCCGATCCTGTCGAGCTTGTCGACGGTGCGCAGGGTGTGCGCCACGTCGGTGAGTCCGATGCCGAGGTAGAACCCCTCGGGGATCTTGCGGTTGTTGACCTGGATGCGGAACTCCCCCACCGGCAGCCGGCGGAACGCCTCGGCGATGACGAGCGGCAGCTCGGCCTCGAAGTGCGGCGCCAGCTCGCCGACGTCGACCACGTCGATGTCGGCCTGGGTGAACTCGCGGAAGCGCCCCTCCTGGGGCCGCTCCCCGCGCCAGACCTTCTGGATCTGGTAGCGGCGGAACGGGAAGGCGAGCTTCCCGGCGTTCTCGAGGACGTAGCGCGCGAAGGGCACGGTGAGGTCGAAGTGCAGGCCCAGCGCGGCATCCCGCGCGCTGTCGTCGCCGGCGAGGCGCGTGACGCCGTAGATCTCCTTGTCGGCGTCACCCCCCTTGCCGAGGAGCCGCTCGACGGGCTCGACGGCACGCGTCTCCAGCGGGCTGAAGCCGTGCAGCTCGAAGACCTCGCGGACGACGTCGAGGACGTGCAGCTCGAGGAGGCGGTCGGCGGGCAGGAGCTCGGGGAACCCCGAGATCGGGGTCACCCTGGTCGGTGCGGTCACGCGGTCAATCCTCGCAGGTACGGGTTGGTGGTCCGCTCTCGGCGCATCGTCGTGGCCGGGCCGTGGCCGGTGAGCACGAGCGTGGAGTCGGGCAGGGGCAGCACGACGTCGCGCAGCGAGCGCTGCATCGCGTCGTGGTCGCCGCCGGGCAGGTCGGTGCGCCCGATCGACCCGGCGAACAGCACGTCGCCGGTGACCATGGTGCGGTCCAGGCGTTCCTCGGCCGGCAGGCCCTCCGGCACGGCGTCGAGGCCGAACATCACCGAGCCCTCGGTGTGGCCCGGGGCGTGGAGCACCTCGACCTCCAGGCCGGCGAGCGTGAGCACCTCGCGGTCGCGCACCTCGACGACGCGCTCCGGCTCGCGCCACGTCGCCCGC
This sequence comes from Ornithinibacter sp., assembly GCA_035467935.1. Lineage (GTDB taxonomy): Bacteria > Actinomycetota > Actinomycetes > Actinomycetales > Dermatophilaceae > Fodinibacter. The sequence goes on along the minus strand of DATITJ010000146.1, from coordinate 8,317 downwards.
TGCCCGAACTGCTGCTCCAGCATGGCCACGGTGCCGGGCGGCAGGCTCGCCATCGGGTCGTGCAGGCGGTAGCGGTCGTCACCGTGGATGTATGCCGCGGTGTCACCCCCGCAGACCGGCGTCACGGAGTAGACGTGGTCGAGGTGGCCGTGCGTGAGCAGGACCGCGGCGGGCCTGAGCCGGTGCTCGGCGAGCACGTCGCGCAGGGTCTGCTCGACCCCGATGCCGGGGTCGAGCACCAGGCACTCCTCCCCCGGGCCGGGGGCCAGGACGTAGCAGTTGGTGCCGAAGGCGGCGGCGGGGAAGGCGACGGCGAGCACGGTGCGAGCGTAGTCGCACCGCCGCTGCCTAGACTGGGCCGCCGTTGCCGCCACGATGTGAGGACACCGCGTGACCAAGGAGCAGGAACGCGCCCGGGCGCGCCGCCGCCACGAGAGGCAGCAGCGCACCGCCAGGCAGCGCCAGGCCGACCGGGCCCGGCTGCTGCGGGTCGCCGCCGTCGTCGGCACCGTCGCGGCTGTCGTGGCCGTCCTCGCCGTGCTCGGCTCGATCTTCGCGTCGACCGATGTCGACACTGCGTCGGAGGACACCCCGGCCACCACCGTCGCCGGGTGCGAGCAGCCCCCCACCGCGCTCGGCACCGGCGCCGAGCTGACCCTGCCCGACAAGTCGACCGCCGAGGGCAGGACGTTCGTCGCGACGATGACGACCAACTGCGGCGACATCGAGCTGACCCTCGACGGCACCAAGGCGCCCCAGGCGGTCGCGGCCTTCGTCGAGCTGGCGAACAAGGGCTACTGGATCGACTCGCCGTGCCACCGCCTGACCGCCGCCCCCACGCTCAAGGTGCTCCAGTGCGGCGACCCGACCGGCACCGGCCAGGGCGACCCCGGCTTCGGCTTCGGCGTCGAGAACGCGCCGGCCGACGGCGGCTACCCCCGCGGCACGCTCGCGATGGCCCGCACGTCGGACCCGAAGGAGGGCAACGGGGGCCAGTTCTTCCTCGTCTACGGCGACTCGAGCCTCCCCGACCCCGACGGGTACACCGTGGTGGGCACGGTGACCGCCGGGTTGGATATTGTCGACAGGATCGCTGAAGCCGGGGTCGCCCCCGGTGGATCGAGCCCTGACGACGGCTTCCCCGCCGCACCGATCAGCATCCTCCGGGTTGCTGTCACCGAGAAGAAGGCCTGACCCGTGTCCGACGACCAGCCCACGCCCCGCCCGACGATCCCCTCGCCGGCCGCCCTCGCCTCGCGGATGCACCCGCGCCCGGTCGCCGCGCCGGCGGCGGTGAGCCACTCGGAGTCGGCACGCTTCGGCCGCGCCGACGACGAGGGGCACGTCTTCGTCACCGTCGGCGACGAGGAGCGCGAGGTCGGGTCCTACCCCGGCGCCACGCCCGAGGAGGCACTCCAGTACTTCGCCCGCAAGTACGACGAGCTCGTGGCCTCCGCAGACCTGCTCGAGGCCCGCCTGGGCAACCCGGACGTGTCCGCCAAGGAGGTCGCCGACGGCCTGTCCACGCTCAGGGAGCACGTCGAGACCACCGGGGTCGTCGGGGACCTGCCGGCGTTGCACGCCACCGTCGATCGGGTCGAGGCCGGTCTGGCGGCCAAGCGCGCCCAGGAGGCCGAGCACCGCGCCGCCGCGCGGGCCGAGGCTGCCGAGCAGCGCGAGGCCATCGTCGCCGAGGCCGAGACCATCGCCGCGCAGCCGCCGGGCTCGACCCAGTGGAAGACGAGCGGCGAGCGGATGCGCGCCCTCCTCGACGACTGGAAGCAGCACCAGCGCTCCGGTGCCAAGCTCGACAAGGCCACCGAGTCGGCGCTGTGGACGCGGTTCAGCCACGCCCGCAACTCCTTCGACAAGAACCGCCGCGCCTGGTTCGCCGACCTCGAGACGACCCGCGCCGACGCGAAGTCGACCAAGGCGGCGCTCGTCGCCGAGGCCGAGGCGCTGAGCACCAGCACCGACTGGACCCCCACCGCGCGGGCGTTCAAGCAGCTCATGGACCGCTGGCGCGCCGCGGGCCGGGCCTCGCGCGCCGACGACGACGCCCTGTGGGAGCGCTTCCGCTCCGCCCAGGACGCCTTCTTCAACGCCAAGGACCAGGTCGCCGCCGCCGAGGACGAGGAGTTCCGCGCGAACCTCGCCGTCAAGGAGGAGATCCTGCTCGAGGCCGAGGGGATCCTGCCCGTCACCGACGTCGAGACCGCCAAGGTGACGCTGCGCGGCATCCAGGACCGCTGGGAGGCCGCCGGCAAGGTGCCCCGCGCCGACCTCGAGCGCGTCGAGAAGCGGATGCGTCGCGTCGAGACCGCCGTCCGTGAGGCGGACGAGCAGCGGTGGCAGCGCAGCAACCCCGAGGTCGCCGCCCGGGCACGGTCGATGGTCGACCAGCTCGAGGCGTCCGTGGCGTCGGTCGAGGCCGACCTCGCCAGGGCCGAGGCGGCGGGCGACGCCACGGCCGCTGAGGCGGCCCGCGGCCGCCTCGCCTCCCAGCAGGAGTGGCTCGCCCAGGCGCGCGCCGGGTTGGACGAGTTCGGCGGCTGACGCCTGCGGGCGGCATCGGGGTGACCCGGAGAACGATCGTGTGCTCCCGGAGGCGGGCGCGCGTCAGTCGGTGCGCTTGGTGCCGGTGAGGCGGTGGGCGTCGAAGACCCCGTCGATGCGCTGCACGGCGCGCACGACGTGCCCGAGGTGCCCGGGGTCGCCCATCTCGAAGGTGAAGTGCAGCTTGGCGACCCGGTCGCGCGAGGTGGTGACCGCCGCCGAGAGGATGTTGACGCCGTGGTCGGAGATGACCCGGGTGACGTCGGACAGCAGGCGTGAGCGGTCGAGCGCCTCGACCTGCAGCTGCACGAGGAACAGGCTGCCCGAGGTGGGTGCCCACTCGACCTCGATGATCTTCTCGGGCTGCGCGAGCAGGGAGTCGGCGTTGGTGCAGTCGCGGCGGTGCACCGAGACGCCGTTGCCGCGGGTCACGAAGCCGAGGATGTCGTCGCCGGGCACCGGCGTGCAGCAGCGCGCCAGCTTGACCCACACGTCGGCCATGTCCTTGACGACGACGCCGGGGTCGCCGTTGCGGCTGGCCCGGGGCCGGGACGCGACCGGGGTCGCGGCCTCGGCGATGTCCTCGCTGGCGCCGTCCTCGCCCCCGACCGAGGCGACGAGCCGCGCGACGACGTGCTGGGCGGACACGTGGCCCTCGCCGATGGCGGCGTAGAGCGCGTCGATACCGCCCAGCCGCAGTTCCTCGGCCACCCCGGTGAGGGACTCCAGGGAGGTGAGCCGCTGTAGGGGCAGGCCTTGCTTGCGCATGACCTTGGCGAGGGAGTCCTTGCCCTGCTCGATCATCTCCTCGCGGCGTTCCTTGGTGAACCAGTGCCGGATCTTGTTGCGGGCCCGCGCGGAGCGGACGAACGACAGCCAGTCGCGTGAGGGGCCGGCCGAGTCGGCCTTGGAGGTGAGCACCTCGACGACGTCACCGTTGTCGAGACGGTTCTCCAGCGGCACGAGACGGCCGTTCACCCGGGCACCGATGCAGTGGTGGCCCACCTCGGTGTGCACGGCGTAGGCGAAGTCCACCGGGGTCGACCCGGCGGGCAGCCCGACGAGCTGGCCCTTCGGGGTGAAGACGTAGACCTCGCTCGCGGTGATCTCGAACCGCAGCGACTCGAGGAACTCCCCCGGGTCGGAGGTCTCCTTCTGCCAGTCGAGCAGCTGGCGCAGCCACGCCATGTCGTTGATCGGGCCGGACTGGCCGTCGCGGGCCTGCACACCCCCCTGCACACCGCGCGAGGCACCGGAGCCCCTCGCCCCCGGCTCCTCCTTGTACTTCCAGTGGGCGGCCACGCCGTACTCCGCGCGGCGGTGCATCGTGTGCGTGCGGATCTGGATCTCGACGGGCTTGCCGCCCGGGCCGATGACCGTCGTGTGCAGCGACTGGTACATGTTGAACTTCGGCATCGCGATGTAGTCCTTGAACCGCCCCGGCACGGGGTTCCACCGCGCGTGGAGCGCGCCCAGCGCGGCGTAGCAGTCGCGGACCGTCTCGACGAGGACGCGCACGGCGACGAGGTCGTAGATCTGGTCGAAGTCGCGGCCCCCCACGATCATCTTCTGGTAGACGGAGTAGTAGTGCTTGGGGCGGCCCGTCACCGTCGCCTTGATCTTCGCGGCGCGCAGGTCGGCGCCGACCTCCTCACGCACCGACGCGAGATACTCCTCGCGCGCCGGGGCGCGTTCGGCCACGAGCCGCACGATCTCGTCGTAGACCTTGGGGTAGAGCGCCTGGAACGACAGGTCCTCCAGCTCCCACTTGATGGTGTTCATGCCCAGGCGGTGGGCCAGCGGCGCGTAGATCTCGAGCGTCTCCTTGGCCTTGCGCTGGGCGCTCTCCACCGAGACGTAGCGCCACGTGCGGGCGTTGTGCAGCCGGTCGGCGAGCTTGATGACGAGCACCCGGATGTCACGGGCCATCGCGACGACCATCTTGCGCACGGTCTCGGCCTGCGCGGCCTGGCCGTACGTGACCTTGTCGAGCTTGGTGACGCCGTCGACGAGCATCGCGATCTCGTCACCGAAGTCGCGGCGCAGCGCCTCGAGGCTGTATGCCGTGTCCTCGACCGTGTCGTGGAGCAGCGCCGCCGCCAGCGTGGTGGGCGTCATGCCCAGCTCGGCGAGGATCGTCGTGACGGCGAGGGGGTGCGTGATGTAGTCGTCGCCGGAGCGGCGTTTCTGGCCCTCGTGCGCCCGCTCCGCCACGGCGTACGCCCGCTCGACGATCGACAGGTCTGCCTTGGGGTGCGTGCTGCGCACGACCTGCAGCAGGGGCTCGAGGACGGGGTTCTCGGGGAGGCGGTTGCGCCCGACGAGGGCGAGGGCGGCGCGGGCCCGGGCGCGCGAGGACACCCCGGGAGTGGGGGGTCCGGCCGCGGCCGTCGTGGTGTCCTCCGCCATGTCGGGATTGTAGTCGTCGCTCAGTCGACGACGTGGAGCGCGGCCACCCGGCGACCGGCGACGTCCACGCGGGGGGTCACCGCCACCGGGTCAGCGCTTGGCCTTCGGGGTGCGACGCGGCTGGTTGCGCGGGCCCGACTGGCTCGGCCGGGCGTACTTGTGCACGGCTCGGCCGGTGAGCGTCGCCCCCTCGCCCTCGGCCGCCGCGGGGCCGCCCGCGCCGACGGACACAGGCTCCGCCAGGTCGTCGCCGGCCCGCGCGGTCTCCTCGAGCGCCGCGGCGTCCTTGGCCTTGCGGGCCTGGTAGCGGGTGGCACGCTTCTCCAGCTCGACCACCGCGGCGTCCTTGCGGCGCAGGGACACCAGGAGCGGGGTGGCGATGAAGATCGAGGAGTACGCGCCGATGAGGATGCCGACGAACAGCACGAGCGAGAGGTCCAGGAGCACGCCCGGCCCGAGGAAGACGGCGCCGACGGCCAGCACGGCCGTGATCGGCAGCAGGCCGATGACGGTGGTGTTGATCGAGCGGACCATGGTCTGGTTGACGGCGAGGTTGGCCGCCTGCGCGAAGGTGAGCCGGCCGTTGCCGAACGCCTCGGTCGTGTTCTCGCGCACCTTGTCGAACACCACGACGGTGTCGTAGAGGCTGTAGCCGAGGACGGTCAGGAAGCCGATCATCGTCGCGGGCGACACCTCGAAGCCCACCAGGGCGTAGATGCCCACGGTGATGACCATGTCGTGCACCAGGGCGATGAGCGCCGCGGCGGCCATCTGCCAGTTGCGGAAGTAGATGCTCATGACGATCGCGACCGCCACGAGGAAGATGACCAGGGCCCGCAGCGCCTGCTGGCTGACCGAGGCACCCCACGACGGGCCGATGAAGGTGCCGCTGACCTCGGACTCGGCGACGCCGAACGCCTGGGCCAGCTCACCGCGCACGGCCTGGCTGTCGGTGTCGTCGAGCCGCTCGGTCTGCACCCGGACCGTGTCGTTGCCGACGAGGGTGACGTTGACCCCCTGCTGGTCCTCCGTGGCCCCCACGGCGCCGCGGGCGACCTGCTCGTAGTCGTCGGGGAGCGAGCTGGTCGCGACCCGGAACTCCGAGCCGCCACGGAACTCGAGGCTGAGGTTCAGGCCCTGCACGACGAGGCCGAAGACGGCCACGAGCATGACGATGCCCGAGGCGATGTAGAACCGGCGGCGCCGGGCGACCACGGGCACCGACCGCTTGCCGGTGTAGAGGTCGTTGCCCAGGGTGGCGAAGTCGAACCTCATGCCACACCTCCTTCGGACCCGGCAGCGACGGGCGCCGGGGTCGTGAACCGGCCGCGACCGGCATACCGGGACTTGGTGCCGACGGCGCCCAGGCGCCGCGGGTCCAGACCGGACCACTGGTGGCCGTCGCGGAAGAACGGACGTCGGGCGAGGAGCGCGACGACGGGGTGGGTGAAGAAGAAGACGACGAAGATGTCGATGAGCGTGGTCAGGCCGAGGGTGAAGGCGAAGCCACGCACGCTGGAGCTCGCCAGGGCGTAGAGCACGATCGCCGCGAGGAAGTTGACGCCGTCGGCCACGAGGATGGTGCGCTTGGCGCGGTTCCACCCGGTCTCGACCGCGGCCTCCAGGGAGCGGCCGTCGCGCAGCTCGTCACGGATGCGCTCGAAGTAGACGATGAACGAGTCGGCCGTGAAGCCGATCGCGACGATGAGGCCGGTGACGCCCGCCATGTCGAGGCGGTAGTTGTGCGACCAGCCGAGGATCGTGATCGTGAGGTAGGTCAGCAGACCCGCCACGACGATCGACGCGACCGTCACCAGGCCGAGCACGCGGTACTGGAGCATCGAGTACACGAACACGAGGAACAGCCCGATGAGGCCGGCGATGAAGCCGTAGCGGAGCTGCTCGCTGCCGAGCGTCGGGCTGATGTCGATGCTCGTCTGCTCGGTGAACGACAGGGGCAGCGCGCCGAACTTCAGCTGGTCCGAGAGGCTGCGGGCCTCGTCGAGCGTGAAGCCGCCGGTGATGCTCGCCCGGCCGTCGAGGATGGCCTCGTTGAAGCGGGGCGCCACGATCACGCGCGAGTCGAGGGTGGCGGCGAGCTGGTTCTGAGGCTCGGGCAGGGCGACCATCGTGCGGCTGATGTCGGCGTACTGCTCGGCCCCCTCGCCGTCGAGGGTCAGCGCGATCTCGACCTCGCTGGTCACCGCACCCTGCTGGTTGGTGCGGTAACCGGACGTCGCGTCGCTGATCTTGTCACCGGACACCACGACCGGGCCGAGGATGAACTTGGTCGTGCCGTCGGCGTCACAGGTGACCAGGGGCTTGGTGGGGTCGTCGAGGATCCCGTCGAGGGCCGCGGGGTCGGTGCAGACGAGCGCGTCGAACTGCGCCTGGACCTCGGGGGTGATCCACGCGAGGTCGGTGGCGTCCGTCGGGGTGGGGCCGGATGCCGTCGGGCCGGGGCTCGGCGACGGGCTCACGGACCCGCTCGGCGCGGGGGTCGGCGCGGTGAGTGCCTCGGGGACGGCGCTGTTGCTCGTCGGGCTGGCGCTGCTCGCGACGGTCGGGGTCGCGCTCGCCGACGGGGACGGGGAGGCGCCGGGCGAGGCCGTGCCGCTCGGGGACACCGACGGCTCGGGCACCGGCACGCCGGAGGCGACGGCGAGCACCGGGCGGAACTGCAGCTGCGAGGACTTGCTGATCGCGTCCCGCACCTCCTGGGTGGGGATCTCCGGGATGCTGACGACGATGTTGCGGTCGCCCTGGGTCGTCACCTCGGCGCCGGAGACGCCGCCGGCGTCCACCCGCTGCACGATGATGTCACGGGCCTGGTTGAGCTGCTCGGCCGAGACGGTCTGGCCGGCATCCGTGCGGGGCTCGAGGATGATCTGGGTGCCGCCCTCGAGGTCGAGGCCGAGCTTGGGGGCCATCTGCGCGTCGGACCAGTAGACGGCACCGGCGAGGAGGCCGCCGAGCGCCACGAGGAGCACGAGCAGCCCGGCGAGGGCGCGCCTGGCGTAGGACCGCTGCTGACCCGCGGCCATGTCAGCGGACCTCGGACGCGCGCATGCCCACGGCACGCCGGTCGTAGCGCAGGGTCCGGCCATCGCCCACGTCGAGCGTGACCACGGTGTCGTCCAGGGCCACGATCGTGCCGTAGAGGCCGGAGGTGGTCACGACCTCCTCGCCCACGGCCAGCGAGGCCTGCATGGCCTGGATCTGCTGGGCGCGCCGCCGCTGGGTGAACATGATGTACAGCAGGAGCACGAACGGGAGCAGCAGCACCAACAGGTAGCCGAGGCCCGAGCCGGAGCCGGAGAACATGAGTGAGATCGGTCCTTACGAGTGTGGT